>DJFA01000070.1 GCA_002431975.1 Ruminococcus sp. UBA5884 | reverse complement strand
ATCCATCGAATTGGCGTTAATTATACACAAAACAGGATGAACCTTTAAAAATAAGTTCATCCGTGTTTTGCATATTTGTCAGTCAGTTATCAGACAGGATGAACCTGTGTTTTGGCATCTCCGTGAACTCCGTCAACGCCGTATTTTTTATTTCTTCTCTTTTCAAAGAATTTAACAGCAACCTGACCGAACTGAGCATAGCTGAGAACGTCCTCATCCTGCTCCATCCATTCAGCACATTCCTTGCGGAGCTTATCGAGTTCCGGTTCAAGGAGGTCAGCCGGACGGCATTCAATCGGTTTTTCATCGCCGATAATTTTCTTTCTGAATTCAGGGTCTATCGGAACAGGAGTCTTTCCGTATTCGCCTCTTACGATTCCTTTAAATTCCTTTGTAACAGTCTTATAGCGTTCGCCTGTAAGAACATTGAATACAGCCTGAGTTCCGACAATCTGTGATGAAGGAGTAACAAGCGGCGGATAACCTGCATCTTTTCTTACTCTTGGAACTTCCTTGAGAACGTCATCAAGGAGGTCAGCCTTGCCAGCCTGTTTAAGCTGTGAAAGGAGGTTTGAAAGCATTCCGCCCGGAACCTGATAAATAAGAGCATTTGCATCGACTGCAAGCATTTTCGGGTCAAGCAGACCGCTCTTGATATACTTTTCACGCAGAGTCATGAAGTAATCCCTGATTTTTGCAAGGAGAACAAGGTCAAGACCTGTATCATATTCAGTGCCTTTGAGAGCTGCTACCATTGATTCAGTAGGAGCGTGTGAAGTACCGAGTGCAAGAGGTGACATAGCTGTATCTATAACATCAACGCCGGCTTCAATACCCTTGAGCAGACACATTGAAGCAAGTCCTGAAGTATAGTGTGTATGTAACTGAATCGGTATCTTTACAGCCTTTTTAAGAGCCTTTACAAGCTTTTCAGTTTCATACGGTGTGAGGAGGGCAGCCATATCTTTTATACAGATTGAATCTGCACCTGCATTTTCAATCTGTTTTGCATAGTTTACATAATAATCTGTTGTGAAAACTTCACCGAGAGTATATGAAATTGCAACCTGAGTATGAGCTTTTTCCTTCTTTGCAGCCTTTATTGAAGTTTCAAGGTTTCTGATATCGTTAAGAGCGTCAAATATTCTGATTATATCGATACCGTTTGCAATTGATTTCTGAACGAGATATTCAACGACATCATCTGCATAATGACGGTAGCCGAGCATATTCTGACCTCTGAAAAGCATCTGGAGCTTTGTATTAGGGAGATTTTTTCTGAGTGTGCGGAGTCTTTCCCAAGGGTCTTCATCAAGAAATCTTAAACAGGCATCATAAGTTGCACCGCCCCAGCATTCTACTGAATGATATCCAACCTTGTCCATAAGAGGGAGAATAGGGAGCATTTCATCTGTAGTCATACGAGTGGCGATAAGGGACTGATGGGCATCACGAAGTACAGTTTCTGTAACTTTTACCTTAGCCATAATTCTAAAAACCGCCTTTCATTACTGAATTGTTGCAAGAGTATCTGCTGATTCAACAGTATCGCCCTTATTTACAACGATACTTGTAATTTTGCCGTCACATGGTGCAACAATATCATTTTCCATTTTCATGGCTTCAAGAACCATAACAGGCTGACCCTTCTTTACAGAATCGCCTTCCTTTACCTTTATGTCAAGGATAGTTCCAGGCATAGGAGCTGAAACCTTTGTGCCTGCACCGGCAGCTTTCTTTGCAGGTGCAGCAGCCGGAGCAGCTGCTTTTTTAGCCTGAACCGGAGCAGCTGCAACAGGAGCTGAACCGTCTGTGATTTCTTCTACTGCAACATCATATGCGTTGCCGTTTACTGTAATATTAAATCTTTTCATAAAATAAACCACCTATTCAATTATTATTCGGAATTTTTCATCAGAACGGGATATTGCTGTGTTTTTTAGGAAGCTTTGAAACTCTCTTTCCTGAAAGTATATCAAGAGCAGAAACGATAGTTTTTCTTGTATCTTCAGGAGCGATTACTTCATCAACAGCATTTCTTTCAGCTGCTGACTGAGCTGAAGCAATAGTTTTTGCAAATTCGTCAGCAAGTTCATTTCTTCTGGCTGTAAGGTTTTCAGCATTTTTAAGCTTGTCATGCCAGAGGAATTCAACGGCTGTTACCGGTGAAAGAGGAGCTATAACAGCATTTTCCCATGCAAATGTGAAGTCAGTATTGAGGTTTTTGCCTGCAAGAGCCACGAATGCAGGGCCTACTGCCTTGCCTGTTATAACTGATATCTTTACAGTTGTAGCTTCTGCATAGCAGTTAGCAAGCTTTGTCATATCTCTTACACTGCCTGCGAGTTCGGCTTCTGAATCTGCTTCAAAGCCTTCTGTATCAACGATTGTAATTATCGGGAGTGAGAATGCGTCACACATTCTGATGAATCTTGCGAGCTTGTCACAGTCATCAGCAGTAAGACGTGAATCTGATTTATTTGTGGCGATAATGCCGACTGATGAACCGGCTGCTGCTGCAAGGGCTGTATATGATGCAGTACCGAAATCAGCTGAGAGTTCAACGGCTGTCTGCGGGTCAGCGATTGAATCAACTATTGATTTGAGGTCATTTGCAGCACATACTGTATTATTTTCTTCAAATTCAAATACAGGAGCAGATGAAAGGTTGTTTGATGGCAGAAGATTAAGGATTTCCTTTACCTTTGCGATTGTATCCTCATCTGTCTTGCATACAGCATGGGCAACTCCAGCCTTTGCACAGGCTGCGGCAGTACCTACGCCGTTTTTCTTTGTATCAAAAGGCGGAGCAACGAAAAATTCGCTGTTTTCTGACATTACAACGAAATCTGCTGAACAGGCAAGAATAGCAGCACTTCCGGCACAAGTTCCCATGATAGCTGATATCTGAGGAACAACGCCTGAAATAACAGATGCTGCTGAAATCATTTCGCTGTATGCAGTAAGAGAGTCTGCTGAGCCGTCAACGAATGCTCCGTTTGAGTCATGGATACCTACAACCGGAATACCGGTTTTTGCAGCGAGTGAATAAAGCTTTGCGATTTTCTGGGCATGAGCTTTACCTACTGCACCGCCGTTTACTGATTTATCCTGTGAAAATGCATATACAGGATTTCCGTTTACATATCCATAAGCTGAAATTACGCCTGCGAGGTTGTCTTTTTCCTTTGTAAATGAATTGATTTCCGTATAGACACCATCATCGAAAAGGAGTTCAAGTCTTTTTCTGGCAGGACTGTTCAAATTTTTTTCAATTTGCATACTTATTTTTCCTTCCTGATATAATAATCCAATATACTTATTAATGATATCATATTTTTAATGATTTTGCAAGTATCTATTTGCAGTTTTTGCAGCCGCTGAAAAAATTGCTGAGCGATTCTATCTCATCATCAAGGCTTAATGCTTCAAGCAGTTTTTTCTTGTTTTCGTCCTTTATATCAAACACTGCATAATCTATATTTTTAAGACAGGCTTTGAAAAGCATGGCTCTTATTATTCCGTCAAGCAGATAAAGGTTATCAGTATCTGAAAAATCGTATATTATAACCTTGTAAGGACTGAGTGAATATATTCCGTATCCGGTATTTTCGCCGTTTTCAAAGGCTTCCACAACTGCTGCATCGTCACAGTTTATCATATCAAGCTGTTTTTTATAGGCAGAATTATCCCTGCATTCATGTATTTCGAGCATAAATGTCAGTCCTCCTTGCCTATTGCATTTCTTATTGCACGGAGTTCTTCAGCAGTAAGTTCCCTGTATGCACCGGGTTTGAGCATACCGAGTTTAAGAGGGCCTATGCTTATTCTTCTGAGTCTTGCAACTTCAAGACCTACAGCCTCACACATACGGCGAATCTGTCTGTTTCTGCCCTCTTTTATGGTAATAGTCATAACGACTCTGCCGGGAGTCTTGTCAAGAACATTCACTACTGCCGGCAGAGTTTTCTTTCCGTCAATTTCTATACCTTCTGAAAGTCTTACAAGCTGTTCATCATTTATATCCGGACGCACTGTGACTCTGTATGTTTTTGAGATATGTCTGCTTGGGTGCATGATACCGTTTGCAAATTCGCCGTCATTTGTAAACAGGAGCAGACCCTCTGAATTTCTGTCAAGTCTTCCTACAGGATATATTCTCTCATTCATATCCTCAAACAAATCCATAACACATTTTCTGTTCTGTTCATCAGAAACAGTAGTCACATATCCTCTTGGCTTATTCATCATTATATAGATAAAATTCTTCTTTTTAGGGATATATATTCTCTCTCCGTCAACGGTTATAATATCCCTGTATCCAGCCTTGTCGCCGAGTTTTACCGGATGACCGTTAAGCTTTACCTTTCCCTGTTTTATAAGCAGTTCAGCTTTTCTTCTTGAACAGTATCCGCTGTCAGCCATTATTTTATGAATTCTGATTCCTTCCATTTTTACTCCTTATCAGCTCTGAAATTTTTTCAGAAAAAGTCTTGTTTTTTTCCGCAGTTATCATATCTGCATTTTCAGCTGCCTTTAAATTCACAGTTCCTATAAGTACGCCATTGCAGTAATATTCAGCTTTCCCCACAATATCGCCGTAATTTACAGGAGCATAAAGGAAAGGGGCAGCTTTTATTCTGAATGATATCGTATAATCCTTTTCCTTCAGGCTTCCGTATGTTACTTCATTTTCAGGCACAGCTGATATACAGTCCTTGTCAGAACCTGCAACATTTATTTTTATATAGTCCGCACCTCCGGCATAGCTGCATTCAACTCTGCTGAATCCATAGTCATACATTTTAATATGGTCATTCCAGTCATCAGGAGCATTAAGAGTAACGCATACAAGAGTAACCCCGTTTTTCTCACAGGCTGAAACAAGGCATCTTCCTGCCTCATCGGTAAAGCCTGTTTTAACTCCGATAACACCATCATACATATTAAGCAGTTTATTTGTATTTTTAAGTGTACGTTCATAAGGCGGATTGCCGAATTTTACAGCGGCAGATGAACTTCCGCATATCTCCCTGAAATCCGGATTTTTAAGAGCCTCCCTTGCAAGCAGAGCCATATCATATGCGGTTGAATAATGCTGACCGTCTGCTTCAAGTCCTGAGGGCGTTACAAAATGAGTATTTTCCATGCCTATTTTTTCAGCCCGTGCATTCATCATATCAGCAAACTTTTCAACTGAACCTGCAAGTTTTACCGCTGTGGCATTTGCCGCATCATTTCCAGAAGGCAGCAGCATTCCATAGCAAAGATATCTTTTGGTTACAATATCTCCCTTTACAAGTCCCATTGATGAACCTTCAACCATTATTGCATCAGGGTCAACCATAAAGCTGTCATCAAGTCCGCCGCTTTCAAGGCAGAGCAGAGTTGTCATTATTTTGGTAGTGCTTGCCATAGAACGCTTTTCATATGCATTTTTTTCAGATATTA
>DJFA01000030.1:14451-16536 GCA_002431975.1 Ruminococcus sp. UBA5884 | reverse complement strand
TTTTCAAATGGGCGGATATTTTTAAATTGCAGGTGGTAGCTTACCGCAAAAATAATTATCTGTTGCTGTGAGGTTTAACCTTTACAGTTCTTGTTGATTTTCCGCATACTTTAAATATCATGCTTCCGAACGGAGCTATTTTTACATCAAATGAATAATTATGATTTTTATATGGCACTCTGTCAACAGTAATTTTCTTACCTGAATTTACCCTGCCTTTTCCGCTGTATATAAGGCTGTCGCTGTTTAAGATTTCTTCAATTACAACAGGTTCATCAATTCCGATTTTAAATGATTCATAGTAATCAGGGGATAAATTGAGGACTACTATAACAGAACTGTTTAAAACTGTTCTCTGATATGCGTATACACATTCATTGCAGGCATCAACTTCAAGCCATCTGAATGCCCCTGAATCATATTCATCAGCATAAAGAGCCGGTGTCATATAGTAAATACGGCATAATTCACGGAAATAATGATAAAATGAATCATGAACCGGATATTTAAGCATAAACCAGTCTATTTCCTTATTTTCGTCCCATTCTCTGAACTGACCTATCTCATTTCCCATAAAATTAAGCTTTTTACCCGGATGAGTGAACATATATGTATAGAATGTTCTGCACTGAGGGAATTTATACTCATAATCGCCCCACATTTTCTGCATGATGGTAGCTTTTCCATGAACTACTTCATCATGCGAAATAGGCAGAAGATATATATCATTATAGAAATAAAGCATTGAAAATGAAAGCTGATGATAATTTCTGCGGCGTTCCTCCGGCGTATACTGGAAAAATTCTATGGTATCATTCATCCAGCCCATATCCCATTTATAATCAAATCCAAGTCCGTCATACTGAACAGGAGCTGTTACTTTAAGATAATTTGATGAATCTTCAGCTATAAGCATAATTCCCTTATGGAGTTTTTTCAATCCGTCATTCATAGATTTTATAAATTCAACAGCACCTTTATTTACTCCACGTTCCTTATCGCCCTGCCAGTATATAGCATTATTTATAGCGTCCATTCTGAGTCCGTCAATATGGTATCTGTCAAGCCAGAAATTAGCTGCCGATTTAAGAAAACTCTGTACTGCTGTACTGTAGAAATTGAAATTCTTTGAGCCCCACTGACTGTTTGCAATATCAGGATGTTCATATTCATAGACAGGAGTTCCGTCAAACATTGCAAGAGCATACATATCTGAAACAAAATGAACCGGTACAAAATCCATTATAACTCCGATATTGTTTTTATGGCATTCATTTACAAAATACATCAAATCCTGCGGGTCGCCGTATCTTGATGTAACTGAAAAAAATCCGCTTACCTGATAACCCCATGAACCGTCAAACGGGTGTTCTGCAAGAGGGAGTATTTCAACATGAGTGAAATAATTATCTTTAAGATATTTTATAAGTTCTCCGGCTATTTCAGAATATTTGTACCAGCCTTTTTCGGGTTCATCTTCATTATGAGGTTTCATTTTCCATGAACCGAAATGAAGCTCATATATATTCATAGGGAAATTATAATTCTGCGACCTGTTTCTCATCCATGTAACATCTGTAAATTCAAAGTTATCAAGACGTATAACGACAGATGCATTATCAGGACGAAGTTCAGACTTAAAGCCATAAGGGTCAGCACGGTCAGTAATTTCGCCGTTCTGCTGATGAATCCTGTATTTATACCTCATGCCCTCCTCAGCTTCTGTCATAAAAAGTGAGAATATGCCGCCTTTATCCTTATGCATACTTACAGGTTTCCAGTCTGATTTATCGCATATTATATCAACAGCTTCCGCATTCGGTGCATAAACCCGGAATATATAGCCTTCTTCTCCCATTTTCCAGTATTTATGTACGCCGAAATATTTATAGGCATCAAAGCAGTCGCCTGAAAAAAAATTAAGTATATTCATAAGTGCAGCACTTCCTTTTTTGATATCAGTTATATAGTTTTTTATTATAATTATATAATAAATACAATGATATGTCAATTATGGACAATAATATTATTTCTGTAACTCTTAGAACTTTATGTTTACCATAAATTCAGCAAACTATCGTTTGC
>DJFA01000030.1:0-14298 GCA_002431975.1 Ruminococcus sp. UBA5884 | reverse complement strand
GCTGGGCAAAAACTTTTATTCCCATCCTTATTTGACTATAACATTTTTCAAATGGTCAGATATTTTGCAGATTAACAAAAGCAAACTTTTAGTCATTGCAAGGAATCCCTTTCAAATCGGAGAATATTTTTCCATAATTTTCAAAGCTGATTTTATACCGTCAACTGCGGCTGAAACTATTCCTCCGGCGTATCCTGCACCTTCTCCGCTGGGGTAGAGATTTTCTGCTGACAATGACTGATAGTCAGAATTTCTTGTTATTCTTACAGGAGATGAGGTTCTTGTTTCAGGAGCTGTAAGAATAGCATTTCCGTCACCAAAACATTTCATTTTAGATGAAAATTTATAAAGACCTGTTTCAAGCATATCTGTTATATAGTCCGGAAATATCTCTCTGAGTTCACATTCTTTAAGTCCGCACGCATAAGTCGGCGAAACTGATGAACTGAGTGACACTTTTTTATCAAGAAAAGCATTTACAGTTACTGCCGGAGCTTTATAGCTTCCGCCACCGCAATTATAGGCTTTTTTCTCAATCATTTCTGCAAAATTCATGCCGTCAAGAGGCTTTTTCCCGAAATCATCAGGCGATACTGATACAACAAGTGCAGAGTTTGCATTTTCTCCGTCTCTTGCAAATTCGCTCATTCCATTGGTAACAACTGTATTTTTTTCACTTGCTGACGGAACTACAGTTCCTCCCGGACACATACAGAATGTATATACTGCCCTGCCATTTTTATCCCTGTGGGAAAGCTGGTATTCTCCCTTTGGAAGCAGAGGATTTCCTGCATTTCTGCCGTAAAGGCTTTTATCAACATCTGATTGTCTGTGTTCAATTCTCACGCCTACTGAAAATGGTTTAGGTTCAATGAAAATTTTTTTATCCTCAAGCATTCTGAATGTATCCCTTGCAGAATGACCTACTGCGAGTATAAGAGCTGATACCTCATATTCATTTCCGCCGGCTTTTACGCTTACAATCCTGTTATTTTTAATGCTGATATCCTCAAGTTTTGTACAGAATTTGATTTCACTGCCGAGTTTTATAATATGTTCACGGATATTTCTTACAATTTTTCTTAAATTATCAGTTCCGATATGAGGTTTTGCCTTTGTAAGTATTTCCTCAGGAGCACCAAATTCCACAAATCTTTCAAGAATATATCTGCACAAAGGGTCTTTTATGCGGGTAGTGAGTTTTCCGTCTGAAAATGTTCCTGCACCGCCTTCACCGAACTGAACATTTGAATTTTCATCAAGTATTGCATTTTTCCAGAAATTATTCACTGATTCAATTCTTTCCTCAACACACTGACCTCTTTCAAAAACTATAGGTTTATAGCCGTTTTCAGCCAGAACCAGTGCGGCAAACATTCCGGCAGGCCCGAAACCTGCGACTGCTGTTCTTCCTTTATATGAATCAGTTGAAATCACAGGTCTGAATGTACTTTTTTCTATATATGAACAGTTTTTATTTTTGCTGCACAATTTTTTTTCATAATCACCATTATCAAGTTCAATATATACAGAATGCACAAAATGTATATTATCCTGATTTCTTGCATCAAGCGATGTTTTATATATGTCGCTGAGCAGAATATTGTTTCTGTTTATTTTAATGCTTCTGACAGCCTTTTCAATGATATTTTCCTTTGCTTCATTCAGTGAAGATTTAATCTGAGTAACTATAACCGGCATAATTCTCTCCTAAAAAAGAACAGGGGCTAATAGTCCCTGTTCCGTTTTTTTACATATTCTTTAATAACGCCAATCCGACAATAAAATTTCAGGATTGAAAACAAGTTCCATACAATTCATCGAATCTGCGTTAATACTTATTCATTCCAGCTTACTATTTCACGGTAAAGACCGATATAAAGTTCAGCTGATACGTCCCAGCTGAAATCATCATTCATAGCACGCTTAATGATTTCAGTCCATTCCTTTTTATTTTCATAAGCTTCTTTAGCTCTCTTGCAGGCATTGAGCATATCATGTGCATTATATGATTTGAATGTAAATCCGTTGCCGTTTTCACCGCCGCAATCACGCACTGAATCTCTGAGGCCTCCTGTTTCACGCACTATCGGAATAGTACCGTAACGCATTGAAACCATCTGGGCAAGACCGCAAGGTTCACTCTGTGAAGGCATGAGGAACATATCCGCACCTGCATAGATACGTCTTGCAAGGTCAGGAACAAAGCCTATTGTAACGCTTACACGGTCTTTGTATCTGAGTGACATTTCTCTGAAAAAGTCTTCAAATATTTTCTCTCCGCTTCCAAGAACAGCAAACTTGTATCCGAGGTTTATCATATCCTCCATAACGTGTTTGATAAGGTCAATACCCTTATGTGAAACAAATCTTGTAACTATGCCGATTATCGGTTCATCGCCGTCCTGAAGACCAAGTTCTTCAATGAGCTTCTGTTTACAGATTTTCTTTCCTGAGATATCCTTTGCACTGTAATTTGCAGCTATAAGCTTATCAGTTTCAGGGTTATACTGTTCAGTATCAATTCCGTTGAGGAATCCGCAGAGTTTATACTGTTTGTTTACAAGAATCCTGTCAAGACCATGTGAATACCATGGGTCGAGGATTTCCCACGCATAGCTCGGGCTTACGGTAACAATCTTGTCAGCAGTCTGGATAGCTCCTTTCATCATATTTACACAACCGTCATACATAAGGAGGTCTGAATGATACATAGGTATACCCATCAGTTCATTGACAACTTCTGTACCATATTTGCCCTGATACTGAATATTGTGGATTGTAAAAACAGTTCTGATATTTTCATAGCCTTGCTGATATTTATAGAATACCTGATAATAAACAGGAATAAGAGCAGTCTGCCAGTCATTGCAGTTTATTACATCGGGTTTAAAATCAATGCATCTGAGCATTTCAAGCACTGCTCTTGAAAAGAATACAAATCTTTCGCAGTCATCATAAAAGCCGTAAATGCCATCTCTGCCGAAATAATATTCATTGTCTATAAAATAATATGTCACACCGTTGCTTATTCCGGTAAATATTCCGCAGTACTGTTTTCTCCATGCAACATCAACTGTTATATTTGTAAGATAAGTCAGTGAAGCTCTGAGGTCAGCTCTTATATTTTTATAAAGAGGTATAACGACACGGCAGTCATGACCTTTTTTATTGATGGCAGCCGGCAGAGAACCGGCTACATCAGCGAGTCCGCCTGAAGCTACATATGGAAGTGCTTCACTTGCAGCATACAATATATTCATTTTACTGCTCACTCCCCTGTTCAGATTTTAGCTTTTTTGCCTACATAAAGCGGATAGCTTTCAGAACCTGTGAGAGAACGTCCGTCTGTTATTTCAGCACGCTTGTCAGTTACAACATATTCGATATCGCAGTTATTTCCGATTACAGTATCCTGCATGAGAATACAGTTTCTTACAACTGCACCCTTACCGACTTTAACGCCTCTGAAAAGCACTGAATTTTCAACAGTACCGTCAATTATACAGCCGTCAGCGATAAGAGAATTTTTAGTTTTAGAGCCGACACCATACTTTACAGGGCCGTTATCTCTGATTTTAGTATAAATAGGCATTTCATTTCTGAAAAGATTAGCTCTGTTTTCAGTATTTAAAAGAGCCATATTTTCCTTATAGTAGCTGTCCATACTGTCTATTTTTGAGAAATATCCTGTATGTTCAAAGCCATATATCTTTATTTCGTCCTTTTTGCCCTGAAGTATTGCAGTTTCAAAGCTTGTGATGCCTCTGCTTATGGAATCCTTGACGATTTTTCTTAAAAATTCCTTTTTGATTACATACATATTGAGGCTTAACTTGCATTCGCCGATAATTTCAGGATTTATCATAACATCGGTTATTCTGCCTTCAGCATTTGTATTGAAGACAGTACCGCCTATTGATTCAGAGCATTTGCGGAAAGTCTTTGCATATACGGCAGTTATATCAGCACCTGATTCAATATGCTGTCTGAGAACAGGTTTATAGTCTATAGTTGTAGCAACATCGCAGTCTGACATGATTATATATTCAGCAGTTGAATGTTCAACGAAGCTCCATACTCCTGAGAGAGCTTCTATGCGTCCTCTGTAGATACCGCTTCCAACATGGCTGAAAGGAGGAAGAAGATGAAGACCGCCGTTTTTATTTGAAAGGTCCCATTCTCTGCCTGAACCGATATGGTCAAGGAGTGACTGATAATTTGATTTTGTTATAACTCCTATTTCGGTAACGCCTGAATTAACAAAATTTGAAAGAGGGAAATCTATAAGTCTGTATCTTCCGCCGAACATTACTGAACCCATAGTTCTTTCCTTTGTAAGACTCGGAATAGTTGAATCATGCATATTTGAAAAAATCAGACCAAGAATACTGTTATTTGAAATCATTTTTTAATCCTCCCTTATCTAATATCCGGAACCATCTGTTTAGGAAGTACCTTAGTGCCTTCAGTGATGTTCTGACCATGACCTATAACTGCGATGCCCCAGTTGTCACGGTTTTCGACTGTTTCCGGACTTGCACCTATTGAAACGCCTGATTCCACTGTACAGGATTCGCCGACTATTGCATATTCGACAACAGCACCTGATTTTATTACAGTTCCCGGCATTACGATACTGTAATTTACAACAGCACCTTCTTCAATAATTACGTCTTCAAAGATAACTGAGAAATCAACTTTTCCTTCAATGATGCTTCCTTCTGCGACCATTGAGTTTTCGATTTCAGCATTTTTTCCGATATACTGCGGAGGCTTTATAGGGTTTCTTGAATAGATTTTCCATTCATTATCATAAAGGTCAAGGTTGACATTAGGATTGATAAGGTCCATATTTGCGTCCCAGAGGCTGTCGAGAGTGCCGACATCTTTCCAGTAGCCGTCAAATGCGTATGCAAAAAGTCTTTCATTATTTGCAAGCATTGCAGGGATTATATCCTTGCCGAAATCCTTTGAACCGGTATTTGCATTTTCATTTTCGATAAGATATTTTTTAAGCTTGCTCCATGTGAATATGTATATACCCATTGATGCGAGAGTTGACTCCGGATTTTTTGGCTTTTCTGTAAATCTTACTACTCTGCCGTCCTTGTCGCAGGTCATTATACCGAATCTTGAAGCTTCCTCAAGTGAAACGTCGAGTACGGCAATAGTGCTGTCGGCATTGTTTTTCTTATGGAAATCGAGCATTTTTGAGTAATCCATTTTATAGATATGGTCGCCGCCGAGGACTATAACATATTCCGGGTCATATCTGTCAACAAAGCTGATATTCTGATAGATTGCGTTGGCAGTACCTTCATACCATGAAGCACCAGCGGCAGTCTGATAAGGCGGAAGAATATGAACGCCTCCTCTTATCTTATCCAAATCCCATGGCTGACCGTTGCCTATATAGTCATTAAGCACAAGCGGCTGATACTGGGTAAGAACGCCTACAGTATCTATACCCGAATTAGTACAGTTTGAAAGCGGAAAATCTATAATTCTGTATTTTCCTCCGAACGGAACAGCCGGCTTGGCAACGTTCTGTGTAAGTGCATACAGTCTGCTTCCCTGACCGCCTGCAAGTATCATTGCGACGCATTCTTTTTTTATATACATAAGTATCACGTTACTGAAAAACCATAAAAGCAAGAGCTTTTTTTAAAGGTTTATTCCCTTTTCTGCGTGTCAGTATTCTGAAAAAAAGCACAGAACACCATGGCATGACACTCCGAGGGCGTTAATTCCCCGTCAGCAAACGGGTACATATTATAAAAATCCGGTTACAAATTCTATAATATCAGTAACAATTCCTTTCTCTGAATATTTGCCATAATATTTCAATCAACATAAAAATTTTTTCTGAAAGCATCAGTCTGCTTTGCTGTTTAAAAAATCACTGTTTATGAAAATAACTTTCGGAAAATTACGTTCCGGTGCAATTATAAAACCGGCAATATAATTGCTGTATTTTTTTATATCCGCAGTCTGACGCAGGTTCAGCGGATATAAAACATTTCCTATTAGATATTATATAGTAAAAATGATAAAATTTCAATAGTTTAATCTATTTTATTTTTCAATTTGCTTATTTTTTAAATTTAATTAACAATCCGCTGAAAATGCAGTCATAATCTGCCTGATAATTTACCGAAAGTATAATTTTTTCATACTGAAGGAGTATCCTTATCAGTTTTTTCATCAGAAGCTGATTTTGTTTTTCTCCTTGTCTTAGGCTTTGCTTCATCAGTATCATCAGTTTTCTTTGTTCTCTTTTTAATCGGAGCATATTTAAGATAGATGACTGAAAGCGGAGCGAGTTTCAAGGATATACAGTTGTCATAGCCATGCATCGGTATATTCTGGGATTTGACAGTTTTACAGGCAATGCCGCTTCCGCCGAAAGCTGTATCATCTGAATTGAATACAAGCTTATATCTTCCTGAATACGGAACACCTATTTTATAATCCTCATGTTCTGCGGGAACGAAGTTGCAGACAGCAATTATTTCATTGTTCTCCTCATCAATTCTTCTGAAAGCTATAACGCTCTGTTTGTAGTCATCGTGGGATATCCAGCTGAAACCGTTCCATGAGTCGTCATTCTGCCACATAGGAGAATTGTCAAGATAGAATTTATTGAGTTTTTTATTGAATTCGAGGAATTTTTTATGATTTTCATCATCAAGGAGCTGCCAGTCGAGAGATGTTTCAAAATTCCATTCTTTTTCCTGAGCAAATTCCTGACCCATAAACATAAGTTTCTTGCCCGGATGAGCCATCATATAGCACATAAATGCACGGTATGCGGAATATTTCTGTTCTGTATTGCCGCACATCTTGCCGAACATTGAGCATTTGCCGTGAACTACCTCATCATGTGAGATAGGAAGGATATAGTTTTCTGAAAAGCAGTAGAAAAATGAGAATGTTATCTTATCATGGTTGAAAGCTCTGTACATCGGGTCAAGCGACATATATGCGAGCATATCATTCATCCAGCCCATATTCCATTTGAAATTGAAGCCAAGACCTCCTATATCAGTAGGTTTTGTAACCAGAGGCCATGCAGTTGATTCTTCAGCAATCATCAGAACATCAGGATTTCTTGAAAAAACTGCTTCATTAAGATGTTTGAAAAATTCGACTGCTTCAATATTTTCGTTGCCGCCGTTTATATTCGGAGTCCATTCGCCGTCACGTCTGTCATAGTCGAGGTAAAGCATTGAAGCCACAGCATCAACTCTCAGACCGTCTATATGGTATTCCTCAAGCCAGTAGCACGCATTTGAAATAAGGAATGAGCATACTTCATTTTTTCCGTAATCGAAAACTCTTGTACCCCAGCCGTAGTGTTCACGTTTTTTGGGGTCTTCATATTCATAGCAGTATGTTCCGTCAAATTCATAGAGTCCCTGAGCGTCTTTTGGAAAATGTGCCGGAACCCAGTCGAGAATTACTCCTATTCCGGCTTTATGGAACTGATTTATCATTTTTTTGAAATCGTCCGGAGTACCGAATCTTGAAGTAGGAGCAAAATAGCCTGTTACCTGATATCCCCATGAACCGTCAAACGGGTGTTCTGCCAGAGGCATAAACTCGATATGCGTATATGACATTTTTTTCATATAAGGTATTATTTCAGATGCAAGCTGGGTATATGAGTAAAAAGAGCCGTCATCATTTTTCTTCCATGAGCTGAAATGCACCTCATATATATTAACAGGTGATTTATAAACTGAATGAGAAGCCTTGTTTTCAAGCCATTCACTGTCTGACCATTTAAAGCTGCTGTCAAATATTTTTGATGCAGTACCGGGACGAAGTTCTGAATGTCTTGCATAAGGGTCAGCCTTATTGAGTATTTTTCCTGTTTTTGTTTCAATGCTGTATTTATATGCATCATATATTTTAAGGTCTGATATAACTGTTTCCCAGACTTCATCTGAGATACGGTGCATAGGGTTACAGTTTCTGTCCCAGTTATTGAAATCGCCTATAACGGAAACGCTTACGGCATTAGGAGCCCATACTCTGAAGCTGTATGTATTTTTTTCAGTTTTGTTAGCTCCAAAAAACTTATATGCTTCATAATTTTTGCCATTATGAAAAAAGTACAATGGAACATCATAAATATTATTTTCTGAAGGTATTTTTGTCATAATTTTTCTCCCCCCTGTTATACAGTTTATTTTAACAGAGTTTAAGTTTTTATTCAAGTCTTTTTAAAAATTTTAAAAAAATTTCGTATAATATAACTATTTAACCTGTTTTAATTAGTACAATCTGCTAAAATAATTAATTAATAATGGTTTATATTTTATGCATTTTTCAAAAAATATATAAAAAAACTGATTTTTACTGAGCTGTCAGTTTTGCAGTAAGGACTGTTATATCATCACGTCTGCCGCTGAAAAATTTCTTTGCATTATCACAGATGCGTTCAGGTACTCTGTTAAGTTCTGAGTCATCTTCAAGCATAAGAGTCTTTATATACTGATAGCTTTTATCGCTTACTCCGTCAGAAAGCATTACTATTGAATCTCCCTTGCTGAAGCTGAATTTTTTGACAAACGGCTTTGTTTCATTTATAATGCCTACCGGAAATGTCGAAGCATTCACCATAATAACGCTGTCATCATGTTTTATAAGAGTTGCCGAAGCACCGGATTTTATAAGTGTCAGCTCACCGGTATCAAGATTTATCCTTGCAATATCAAGAGTTGCAAAGCTTTCATCTGATGACTTTGAAAGCATTATTGAATTTACCATATCAACGGCAGTAAGAGTATCTATACCGCCTGTTATAAAGCGTCTGAAAAGGCTTACAGTAATTTTTGAGTCGACTGCGGCAAGGCTTCCGCTGCCCATTCCGTCAGATATTACAAGATAAGTATTGCCGAATGAGTCCTCAAAGCATATCGCAGTATCTCCGGAAGGCTCGTCCTCGCAGGCACTGCACTGTGCTGAAAAGCAGTTTACTGAATAGCTTGTCCTTTCACTGAATGATATGATATATTCGCCCTGATATATCTGTCTTGCAGAATATTCAAATTTTTTGAGGAACATTTCTGAAAATTCCTTTATAAAGCTTTTGCAGTCAAGGGACGTGATATTGTCACAGCAGATTTCAATGAATATTCGTCCGGCTGAATTTTTATATGCAGCAGCTGAATTGTATTTTATTCTGCGGTCATTCAGAAAATGCTTTATTATATCAGTATTTCTGCGGTCATAGCGTATATTTTCATTCATTCCCCTGCATAATCCTGAGAGCATTTCCTCTGCAAGATGCATCTGGGAAAAAAGCATATACTGTTTTTCTTTAAGAACGGCTGCCCTTATATTCCTGTCAGCTGAACCGCAGTCTGATTTTTCAAGTATTTTTATGATATTCTGAGTATCTTTTCTTATTTCTGCAAGTGAACGTGCTGTCATATCAATTCTTGAAGATGTAAGTCTTACAGGATTTATGTCATCATTTCTGTCATCAGGAAAATATGCCTTTAAAGCACTTTTCGGAATAATCCAGAAAAGCAGAGTTCCTGCCGCCGTATCAAAAAGCATTCCAAGAGAATTATCCGTTACTCCGATAAGCAAAATCCCTAAAATATTTACTGCCATGAAAAATATCCCGAAAATTATCCTGTTGAATTCACTGAAAAAACCGGTTATCAGTCCGGCTGCCGCAAAGAATACTGTTGCCGCACCTGTCACCGCTGAACAGAGCATTGTTCCGCAGGTTGTGAATATGCCGCATAAAGCTCCTCCGAACTGTCTGTATTCAGCAGCCGCACTCAGTATCAGAAATACTCCGAATATTCTGCCAATATTGAATTTCCATATATTAAGTGATGTAAGAGAAGTTATAAGCAATATGCATACAACTGCATATGAACAGCCCTTTGAACCTGATATCTGTATAGTCTTTATCCCTGAATCAAGTACATCAGAGAAAAAATATACTGATATAGCTGTAAGAACACTCATGCATATATGTACCGCAAATCCGGACGGCTGTTCTATGCCTGCCGAAAGTATCACCGCTGATGATGAGGCAAGCATACATACAAGCGATGCAAGAGCCTTGAATACCGGCGTTTCATTGTCAAATATCCATCTTGAAACAACTGTCATGGTCAATGCACCTATCATAGCCAGTGAATCAACTATATTTCCGGTAAAGAAATAAAATATAAGGCTTCCCGTAAGGACTGCTGTTGAATATGCCGGCGGAAGCGTACCTGCAAGCACTGCATTAAATGGAGATGCAGCCCCTGATACAGTTGTTCCTGCCATTATAAATGATAAAATCATCATTCCCGCACAGCCATAGATAATATTTGTACTTCCTTTTCCTGATATCGCATTTGCTTTCATCATAACAATTCACCCGCCGCACAAATACATTTTTCAACCCATACTTCTGAACATTTCCGCATTAAAAAATATACTCCTTTCCTCAGTAATAAACCGGCACTATGATATTATTATACAGCAGTATATACAGCGGTAAATGTCGTTTGCGGTCGTCATAATATGTCAGTTTATCAGTTATCAGCTGATAATTTAAGTTTTTCTGATAATTCAATAAAGCTGTCCATTGTGAGCTGTTCGGCTCTTGCAGACCTGTCAAGTCCCATTGCGGAAAGTATATCATATACAGTATCTTTTTTTATTCCCATTGATGATGAAACTGAATTTGCAAGAGTTTTTCTTCTCTGGGCAAATGCAGCCTTTACAATCTTAAAGAAAAATTCTTCTGACTCTTTGTCAAGATTATATTTTTTATTCAAATCAATTCTTATAACGCATGAATCAACATTAGGTGACGGCATAAAGCTTCCCCTTGATACATTGAAAAGCATCTTTGCATCTCCGTAATAGTTTACTGCAACAGTAACTGCTCCGCATTCACGGGTTCCGACTGCGGCACATAAACGCTGACCGGCTTCTTTCTGAACCATTACAGTAAGTGATTTTATGCGTGTATTGCTCTCAAGCAGATACATTATTACAGGCGAGGTTATGTAATACGGAAGATTTGCACATACAGCTACTTCCAGTCCGTCAAACTCATCAGCTATAAGCCTGCATACATCGACTTTGAGTATATCCTCATTTATAATTTTTATATTGTCAAAGTCGGCAAGAGTTTCATCAAGAACAGGAAGCAGCCTTTTATCAATCTCAACCGCAACAACCTTGTCCGCACGGCTTGCAAGCTCGGCAGTAAGAACGCCTATCCCCGTGCCGACTTCTATAACTCCGAAGCCTTTTTTTGCACCGCCCAGCTCGGCGATTTTCGGGCATACAGAAGGATTGACTATAAAATTCTGACCCAATGACTTTGAAAAGTTAAAGCCATGCCTTGACATAATTGACTTTATTGTACTTATACTTGTAAGATTATACATAATTTTTTCTCCTTTTTATAAGATAACTATGTGGAGGGTTGCGGAGGGTTAAGACGGTTTTATAATTAATATATATATTTTTATTTTCAAATTTTCATATGATAGAAATATAAAAACCCTCAAACCCTCCATGACTCTCCCCAGCTCACCATCTGAACCCAATGAACCATAACGGGCGACCAATGGTCGCCCCTACAAATAATAACCATCGAATTGATATTAAAATAGCCTGTGAAACAAAAACAGGCGAACCAAGTCCGCCTTTTTTATTATTATATCAGAAAAATAATAAAAAGTCAAAGAAACTATAACTAACAAAAATTTTTATGGATTGCTTGTGTAGGGGCGACCATTGGTCGCCCGCCGAATTATGGTTAACCATAAATCTGATATTTGTTTTCTGTATGGAAAACTGTTGGTTATCAGCATAAAATTCTGGTAACTGCAACGGGCGACCAATGGTCGCCCCTACAGAGCAACAATCCATAGAATCAGCGTTATATTACTATATTACGCTATGAAAAGTTCGATTTATAACATCAAGCTGCTGCTCCCTTGTCAATTTTACAAAATTTACCGCATAACCGCTTACACGTATCGTAAGCTGAGGGTATTTTTCAGGGTGTTCCATAGCGTCTATAAGCGTATTTCTGTCAAGAACATTCACGTTGATATGATGACCGTGCTGTTTTGAGTAGCCGTCAAGCAAAGATACCAGATTCCGGATTTTTTCATCTTCTGTCTTTCCTATAGCATCAGGTATAACAGAAAAAGTATATGATATACCGTCCTCTGCACAGTCATATGGCAGCTTTGCTACAGAAAGCATTGAAGCGATACAGCCGTTGCTGTCACGTCCATGCATTGGATTAGCTCCCGGAGCAAAAGGCTCACCGGCTTTTCTGCCGTCAGGTGTAGAGCCGGTTTTTTTACCGTATACTACATTTGAAGTAATTGTAAGAATTGACATTGTAGGAACTGAATTTCTGTATGCTTTCTTTTCTGAAAGAGCTTTCATAAATTTTTCAACCACTTCAACTGCTATATCATCTGCACGGCTGTCATCATTGCCGAATTTAGGGTAATCCCCTTCTATTTCAAATTCAGTATACAAACCGTTTTCATTTTTAACTGGTGTCACCTTTGCATATCTTATAGCTGAAAGACTGTCGGCAACTACGGAAAGTCCGGCTATTCCGCAGGCTGATGTTCTTTTTACATCTTCATCATGAAGTGCCATCTGCAAACGCTCATAGCAGTATTTATCATGCATGAAATGAATTACATTGAGAGTATTCATATAAAGTCCTGCAAGCCATTCACATACATAATCAAATTTTCCGATTATCTCATTATAATCAAGAACTCCGTCAGAAATCTTTCCTACACCTTTGCAGAGCTGTTCTCCGTATCGTTCATCACAGCCGTCATTTATCGCATAGAGCAATGCTTTTGCAAGATTTGCCCTTGCTCCGAAAAACTGCATCTGCCTGCCGATTCTCATAGCGGATACACAACAGGCTATACCGTAATCATCGCCGAATTTTTCACGCATAAGCTCATCATTTTCATACTGTACAGATGATGTTTTTATTGAAATATATGCACAGTAATTTTTGAAATTTTCAGGAAGTCTGTCGCTCCAGAGAATAGTAAGATTAGGTTCAGGTGCAGAACCGAGATTTATTAAAGTATGCAGAAAACGATATGACATTTTTGTTACCATATGCCTGCCGTCACAGCACATACCTGCAATTGATTCAGTAATCCATGTCGGGTCGCCTGAGAAAAGCTCATCATATTCAGGTGTACGCAGAAATCTTACAAGACGCAGTTTCATAACAAAATGGTCTGTTATCTCCTGAATTTCGCTTTCAGTGAATTTTCCGCTTTTCAAATCCCTTTCAGAATAAATATCAAGAAAAGTTGATATTCTTCCTATTGACATAGCCGCACCATTCTGTTCCTTGACCGCCGCAAGATATGCAAAATAGAGCCACTGTACAGCCTCTTTAGTGTCAGATGCCGGCTTTGATATGTCATATCCATAGCAAAGAGCCATTTTTTTAAGCTCCTCAAGAGCCTTTATCTGTTCGGAAATCTCCTCAAGCAGTCTTATTGTATCATTGTCCATAACTGCATTGTCATATGATTTTTTAGCCTTGATTTTTTCATTTATAAGCATATCAACGCCATAAAGAGGGACTCTCCTGTAATCGCCGATAATTCTTCCCCTGCCGTATGAGTCGGGAAGACCTGTTATTATTCCGGTATGGCGGGCTTTTTTCATATCATCTGTATATACATCAAAAACGCCGTCATTATGGGTTTTGCGGTATTTAAATATATTGCCGATATCATCGGGAAGTGTACGGTCATATGCTTTGAGTGAATTTTTAACCATTCTTATCCCTCCGAACGGCATTATTGCACGTCTGAGAGGCTTATCCGTCTGGAGTCCGACTATCTGTTCGAGTTCCCTGTCGATATATCCGCATTCATGGGAGGTTATAGTTGAAACAGTATTTTCATCTATATCATAGACTCCGCCCCGTTCACGTTCCTCCTGAAGGAGTTCAAGAACCTTGCTCCATAATTTTTCTGTTCGTTCAGTAGGTTTTTCAAGAAAATCAGCGTTTCCGTCATAAGGTGTATAATTATTTACTATAAAATCACGCACATTTATATCAGACATTATAATTCCTCACATTTCTTTTGTATAGTGTTATGCAGATAAAACTGCATTAATATAACGCAAATTCGACAAAAAAATTTATGATTGAAGATAAGAAATTTTCGTCATAATCTGTAGGGGCGACCATTGGTCGCCCGTTGCAGTTTCCTAGAATTTCAGACGAAAAACCAATGATTTTAT
>DJFA01000093.1:3017-6913 GCA_002431975.1 Ruminococcus sp. UBA5884 | reverse complement strand
GATACAACATTGCCGTTTACAACTGTATCGACTCTGTAGCTGCTTGAGGCATTGCCGTCCTTGTCAAGAAAACAGGTTGCCTGATTTTCATTGCTTGTACAGATGAGCTGGTCATTTCTGTAAAGATTAAATGAAGTATTCTGGCTGTCTGAAGATAAGTATTTCCAGCTTACAAGCATTCCCGAGCCTGTATTTATAGCTGTTACTGCCCTGTCCCTTGATGAAGCGGCAGCTGAAACTGATGAATTTTCAATAAATCTGCCAGCACCTGTATTGCAGAATGCTGTCCCCATACACAGCAGGGCTGTAATAAATGCTAATGTCCTTTTCATTTTATTTTTAACCCCTTCTTGTTTAAATTAAATAAAAATTTATTCAAATCAACTATACTTTTTATATTATAATATTCAAAAAAATATTGCAATGATTTATTATATTTTTTTACTGACATATTGTATTATTATTTTCAATCATAAAATTCCGATGTATAATCTTTGTCATTCAGCACAAATCCGATGGATTATTTCTGTAGGGGTGGGCGGCATATTATTTAATGCCAATTCGACAACAAAATTTCCTTGTTTTTAATCATAAAATTTTGTCATCGAATTGGCATTAATAAAAAAAGGTGAACCTTTTCAGATTCACCCTTTTGAATATTATTCAGACCGCAGTGCAACAACAGGGTCTTTCTTGGCGGCACTCTTTGACGGGATAAATCCTGCGATAAGCGTAAGGAAAACACTTATTGCTATAAGAATAACCGCCGCCGGAACAGGAAATACTGCACTGAGATTATTTATTCCTGTAAGATTATGAACTATAATATTTATCGGTATGCAGAGCAGATATGTCACGATAACTCCAAGCAGTCCGGAAGTAAATCCGATAATAATTGTTTCTGCATTGAACATACTTGAAACATCACGCTTTGATGCACCGATTGCACGGAGAATACCTATTTCCTTTGTACGCTCCTGAACTGAAATAAGAGTTATTACTCCTATCATAATCGAGGAAACAATAAGGGATATAGCAACAAATGCTATAAGAACATAGGTAATTGTATTGATGATTTTTGTTACAGATGACATCATAAGTCCTACATAATCAGTATACTGTATCTGTGACAGTTCGTCCTTATCCTTGTTGTAATCAGCAATAACATCTTCAATAGTATCCTTGTCCTCAAATGTTGCGGCATAGAGATTTACTGCTGACGGGTCGTCAAGGTCTATATTTCCGAGGGCTTTAAGATTTTTTTCATATGTTGAATCTGAAAAATCCATCATTTCATCATAGTATACAGCACATTGCTGTTCAGAAAGTGACGGGAGCATCTGATTAAGTGCGGCAATCAGCTCCTGCGGCTGCATGGAAGCCATCTGCTGCTGAACCTGCTGGGCATACTGTGCTTTTACCTGACTCTGAACCATCTGAGTAAAAGTATCCCTGATTTCATCATCGCTCATAGATGAAATATATGACTGAATATCATCTTCATTCATGCTCATCTGCTGAGTCATTCCCTGTATCATTGCATCTTCCATATCCTTGCGGCTCATACCGGATAAAGTCTGCTGAACCGAGGCTTCAAGCTGTTCATCGGAAGGAATGCTCATCATCTGTATATAAGCCTCTGCTTTTCCGGCATCATCAAGGCTGTCTATATATTCAAGAAAAGCAGTCTTTTTGTCAGAATCATTGATATCAGCGGAACTTTCCTTAAATGGCAGACCTGTGAATATATCAGTATTTTTATCAGCAAGCTGTGCGGCTATTGCATCTGATTCACTGCTTTGCTCAATGATATACTGGGTAAGCCTGTCCGTATATCCGATAGAACCTGAAAGCATAGGAGCTGAAGTATTTTCATCAGGACGTATAATACCTGTTATTTTAAGTTTCAGACCATTGTCATAAAGATACTGGAGTCCTGTATCTGTATCACGCAAATCTGTATAAAGACCGCTGCTTTCATCATATCTGTAACAGTCGGAATTGAGAATGGTACGGAAATCTATACTGCATATATCCTCATATGACCATGTTTTATTATCATTTTCAAGTTCCTTGCCGTTTACAGCAGCCTCCATAATTTTGTCAACGTCCTCTTTTGGTTCAAGTCCGAGAGCATAAAGAGTCATATCATCAAGTTCATTGTTTTCATCAAGAACAAGCACTATTTCATCATAATTTTCAGGCCATGAACCATAGACCAAATCATATTGTTTTCTAAGGAGGTCATTTACAGGACTGCCGTCCTCTGACGGAAGAAGCTCCTGCCATAAAATCATTGATGAACCGTTCATACTGCTCATTGAAGTCATCATTGATGTGGCACTTTCGCCGAGCATTGAATTGCTTGCATCTGTCATAGCCTGCATATCAATTCCCATATGTTCCATAATTACTTCCTGCATTAATTCCTGTGTATCTGAATGTATAATGGTATTTTCAGTATTTTTAGTATAGATAAGCAGATTGAGGTCATATGAATACTGAACACCGTTTACAGCATTATAAAGCTTGCTTTCAGAGTTGTCCATTTCTGATTCAACATAGGATTTAAAGCTTTTAAGGTCATTTTCAGATGATTCCATATTGTTGAGGGCATCTATCATATCATATATGGCAGATTTTTTATATACAGCGTCCTTTTCATGTTCGCTGTCTGAAGTTGCCGAACCCATGAATGTTTTCATCAGTTCACTTAAATCCGTATTTGTTTTCTGTATTGAAAGAGGATATGAAGAAAGAGTTTCCTCCTGAACGGTATTGATATACGCATTAAAACCCTGAGATATTGACAGTACAAGCGCAATGCCTATAATGCCTATGCTTCCTGCAAATGAGGTAAGCATTGTTCTTCCCTTTTTGGTAAAGAGATTTTTAAGCGACAGAGAAAATGATGTGCCGAATGACATTGATGGTTTCTTCTGTTTTTTTCCGCCTGTATTTTCAGCATTGTCAGCCTTTTTTTCCTCATTGTATTCCTTTTCAGTCAGAGGCATTGAATCATCAGTAAGTTTTCCGTCAAGTATTCGTATAATTCTTGAGGAATACTGTTCTGCAAGCTCCGGATTATGAGTAACCATAACAATAAGACGGTCTTTTGAGATATTTTTAAGGATTTCCATTACCTGAATACTTGTTTCAGTATCCAATGCACCGGTTGGTTCATCTGCAAGAATAATATCCGGATTATTTACCAGAGCTCTTGCAATGGCAACTCTCTGCATCTGACCGCCTGACATTTCGCTTGGTTTTTTTGAAAGCTGACTGCCGAGTCCTACATCTTCAAGAGCTTTTTTTGCACGCTGTTTTCTTTCTGATTTGGAAACTCCTGAAAGTGTAAGTGCAAGTTCAACATTCTGGAGTACTGTCTGGTGCGGAATAAGATTATAACTCTGGAATACAAATCCGATTGAATGATTTCTGTATGAATCCCAGTCACGGTCTTTAAAATCCTTTGTTGACTTTCCGTTGATTATAAGGTCGCCCTCTGTATAATGGTCAAGACCTCCTATAATATTGAGCAGTGTGGTTTTTCCGCAGCCTGACGCTCCTAAAATAGATACGAATTCACTGCGGCGGAAACTAAGGTCAATTCCTTTAAGGGCATGGACTGTATTTTCTCCGGCAAGATAATCTTTTTTTATGCCTTTTAATTCTAACATAGATTCCCTCCTTTTATTTTAATGCCAAAAACAGATATCGAATTTATGGTTCAACCATAATTCCGGCGGGCAAGCGGCAAACTGCCGCCTGTAATCTGTAAAATATCCGCCCGTTGGGTTTACCGTAAATTTAATTCGGCAACCAATTATTTTTCATACAGAAAACAAATATTGAATTTATGGTTTACAGCATACCCCAAACGGGCGAACACAGTT
>DJFA01000093.1:0-2956 GCA_002431975.1 Ruminococcus sp. UBA5884 | reverse complement strand
ACGAAAAATTTATTGTTTTTAATTATAGAACGGGCGACCAATGGCCGCCCCTGCAAAATAAACGAAAAATTCCTTATGAACGGTAATCAGCATTTATTGACACATATTCATGAGTCAGGTCACAACCCCATGCTGTTGCTGTTGATGAACCGCATTTAACATCAATTCTTGCAGTAACTTCATCAGCTGAAAGAACTTTTATAGCTTTTTCCTCATCAAAATCAAGTGTCAGACCATTTTCAACAAGAACTATAGTTCCGTTTACGCTTTCAAACTGTATATCAGTCTTATCAGGGTCAAATTCTGCTCCTGAATAACCCATTGCACACAGAACTCTGCCGCAGTTTGCATCATTTCCGAATACAGCGGCTTTTGTAAGATTTGATGATACAACAGCCTTGCTTAAAATCCTTGCATCATTGAGTGAAGGAGCATTTTCAACTATTACCTGAAAAAGCTTTGTAGCTCCCTCTCCGTCCTCTGCAATTCTCTTTGCAAGATATGTATTTACTTCTCTGAGAGCCTGACAGAAAATTTCATAATCATGATTTTTTTCAGTAATTCTGCTGTTTCCGGCAAGACCGTTTGCAAGTACAAGAACGCTGTCATTTGTTGATGTATCGCCGTCAACAGATACCATATTATATGTATATTCAACATCATTTGCAAGTGCTTCCTGAAGCAGCTTTTTATCTATCGCAATATCAGTGCATATAAATGAAAGCATTGTACCCATATTCGGGTGAATCATTCCTGAACCCTTGCACATTGCACCGATAGTAACAGTTTTTCCGTCTATTTCAAACTGTACGGCATACTGTTTTTTTCTTGTATCAGTAGTAAGAATTGCTTCAGCGGCAAGATTTCCGGCTTCTTCCGAATCAGAAAGCATAGGAACAAGTTCTCTTATTCCCTTTTCTATAATATCCATAGGAAGCTGTTTTCCGATAACTCCTGTAGAGGCTGAAAAAACCTGTTCAGGCTTTTCAAGTCCGAGAATTTCAGCGGTATATTCAGACATACGTCTTGCATTTTCAAAACCCTGCTGACCTGTGCCGGCATTGGCTATTCCTGTATTTACAACAACAGCATTTACAGTTTCAGAATTTTCAACAATAAAGCTGTCCCATTTAACAGGGCCTGCCTTGACTTTGTTTTTAGTGAATACTCCTGCACATACAGCCGGTTCAGCAGAATAAACCATTGCCATATCCCTGTTTGTTTTTCCTGCCTTTATTCCTGCACGCAGTCCATATGCCTTGAATCCTTTTGCAGAGGTTACTCCTCCGGATATATTTTTCATATCAGCATTCCTCCATTATTGTATTATTGAAAACATCATTATTATACATCACTTTGCATAGTTTTGCAATAGAAATGCAAAAAACTGCCTTATTAAATTATAAGACAGTTTTTATATTATAAAAGGATTTTTTCAAATGAATTTAATCAATGGTCACATCTACAGAAAGAATTACTGCTGGTTAAGATATACTGTTTCCACATCAGTTTCAGGGTCATCAAAGTTTCTGATGAAAGCTCCGTAATCGTCCACATAAAGGAACTGTGTATCGCTTATCGGATAACCATCATCTATATATTCCCCTGTACCTGAAAAATCATCTTCATATTCATAATCTTTTGGATACTGACCGATTTCTCTATAGTAACCAGAAACAGAAAACGTTCCGCCTGCATATTCTGAAAAATCTCCGCTGGAAATAGTTTCACCAGTTTCAAGATTGAATAATCCACGAGCGGCGAGCATATACTTTCCAACTATTCTATTATCATTACCCGATGATGGCCAGTAATCATCAAAAAGGCTGCAATTCCATTCATGGCTGTTCATATCCATCATGCATAAGTAATATTCATTATTATTAAGTCCGCATACCACCAGTTTATCATTATAAAATCCTATGAGTTCTGTTTTTTCCATTTCAACGGTTAATCCATGAGAACCTTCTGTTGCAGTTGGCATAGGTAAATCTGTTTTTTCCTTAAAATCTGCTGATACCATTTTTAAAGCTTCACCAGTGTAATATATAATTTCCTGATTTGGAGTTATAATATGGGAATGTCCCCATACATCATCAACGCTTTGTATTTCATTTCCGTCTAAATCGTACTTTTTAATAGTTGCATTATCATATTCATCAAAACTATATAAATTTTTTCCGTCACAATAATCAAAGCTGCCCGGAATAAATTTTTTAGTTTCCATATTATAAAAGCCTTCATTAGCACCATAACTAATTGTACATGATTTACCATCTAATGTTTTGATAATTAAACCGTAACCAAAAGGACCTGATACAGAATTATTTTTATATTCTTCCGCAAGGTCATTATAATAAGCAAATTCATCACTTTCTTCTTCGGAAGTTTCTTCTGCTGCTTCTGTTTCCTCAGCCTCAGTTTCTTCTTCGCTGTCCTCTGATGATTCATCATTTACGCTGTCTGCTTTTGTTGTATCTGCAACGCTTGATGATGAACTTTCTGCTGTATCTTCTCCGCAGCCTGCCATTGCTGTGCAAAGACTCAATGAAAGTGCAAAAGCAATTATACATTTAATTTTTTTCATAAAAATCCTCCTGTATGTTTCGGCATTTAATATGTTTTTGTAAGGAACGTAGAAATTATATCACAAAAAAAAAAACAAGTCATTTTCACCAAAAAATTATTTTCATGAAATTTATAGAAAATATACTTTTCCTGTAAGAAAATTTTTGTACCGTTTTTACAAAAATAATCCATAAAACTCAAAAATAAAACCGGTATCCTCTAATCAGAATACTGGCTTTTCTGTCATCTTCTTTAAATCTTTAATGTTTTCTGCACTGAAAATTACCCCCCGCACACGCGGGGAAAAGCATAATTCTACATCAACCGAATATTCGTCATAGGATCACCCCCATATCATACCAATATTAAAATGTAACAAAAACTCCTC
>DJFA01000036.1 GCA_002431975.1 Ruminococcus sp. UBA5884 | reverse complement strand
TTCTGCATTTAGGAGCATTAAGACGAAAAGATTTTGAATGGCTTTCCTTTATTTTTTTATTATTTATGTATTTCTTATACATACTGTCATCTTTATTTTTATCAGAATAAACTTTCTGAACAAGAACTGAAATATCATCAGGCAGACATATTTTATCCGGAAGATATGAGAATGTTGTTTTAAGAAGCCATTCATCATATATCTTTTTTGAACCTGTTTTATCATTTTCATATTCATCTGTAACAACAAGACATACAGGTTCATTAAGCTTTTCAGGACGATTGCGTTCATGTCTGTGGAGTCTGCCAATTCTCTGCAAAAGGAGGTCAATTGGACATATATCAGTTATCAGCAAATCAAAATCAATATCAAGCGACTGTTCAAGAACCTGTGTACCTACGGCAACAAAACCTTTACGCATTTCATCAGTGCTTGTCTTTCCGGTATGCTTTAAAAGTTTTTCTTCTTTTATGGTTCTGTCGGACATTATATACTGTGAATGATAAAGCAGAACATTATCTGTTATTTTCTGATGAATATCTTCTGCAATATCCTGAGCTCTTTTTACGGTATTAACGATTATTCCGACACATCCGCCGCACTCAACGGCTTTCTGTACAGCTGATATAATATCATCATTATTGATTTTTCTTACTGATACAGATAAATGTTTGTCTGCATACGGCAGTGATTCCTGTTTTATATCTTTTCCGTCAGTCCATGTAAGCAAAGGATATGAAATATTTTCCTCAATTGATTTATCTGTATTCTTTATATTCAGATATGCTTTAAGCAATGAAACTCTGCGTTCTGCGGGAAGTGTTGCAGAGAGAAGAATTACAGGGGTATGGTATGCTCCAAGCCATCTGAGTGCTGTTTCAAGATACTGATTCATATATGCATCATAGGCATGAACTTCATCTATTACAACAACTTTTTCAGACAGTCCGAGATGAAGCATCATAACATGACGGCGTTTAAGGGCAAGCATAAGCATCTGGTCAACTGTTGCAACTACAAAATCGGCAAGGCAGGCTGTTTTATTTCCGCTAAACCATGAATGTGCAACAAGTCCGCTGCTGTCTGTATCCTCATCAGGTATACCTTTCTGTATTTCCTGAAAAGCCTTGTTAAAAGCAGAATTTCCATGCTTTAACTGAATTGAATGATAAAATTCATCTGACTGTTTTTCAGCCCAGCTTTGTATTCTCGGAAATAATCCGTTTGCAGTAGCCTGTGTAGGCAATCCGAAAAACAGACCATTCTTTTTTGATTTTGCAGCGAATATTTCAGCTGAAGCAAGCGCTGCTTCTGTTTTTCCGCAGCCCATAGGAGCTTCAAGTATAAGCAGTCCGGGATTTTCAGTATTTTCTGCTGCATCAAGGATTTTTCTCTGAAATTCTCTTGGCATAAATCCGAATGTATCTTTAAATGCGGTATCGCAGTATTTCTGATTATATTTTCTCCACATATCCGGCAGTTTCAGTTCATTCCATGCATTTTCAACACGTCCGGGATAAAGGCTTTCATCTCCTGTATCATCAACGCTTATAAGAGGGAAAAATTCAGTATTGCTTGCCATCCAGTCAGCTACGATTATAAGTCCGCTCATAAGCATCTGTGCTGTAACCGCAATATCCGGAATTTCATCAAGCGAACTGAATCCTGAATATTTCAGAGCTTCATCAATGATATTTTTCCATGCATTTTCAAGATATCTGCGGTTCTCCTCTGCATTTTTAGCATTTCCGAAATAATTCTCATAGCCTACAATCTCGCCTTTTTCCTTGTCAAGTTCCTGTTCACCTATAGTGCCTCTTTCAGCCGGAACTCCGTGATGTGCTCCGACAACAGCAGCTATATTTTCATTACAGCCAAAATATCTGAGAATCATTTCACCTGCCAGTCCGTGAGGAGTTTTTCTTGAACAATCATCATCTATAAAATCAGGAAGTTTTATACAGAATTTCTCCAGTTCTCCGGTTCTTACAGGAATGCTTTTTGATATTTTATACTGAAATGCGACTGTTGCCTTGCCTATATCATGAACATATGCAATAAACAGTGCGGTTTTTTCAAAAATATCTCTTTCCATTCCGCATGAATCGCAGAACGATTCAGGTATAAAATCCTCAAGCAGATGATTCATTATTCCTGCGGTATCTTCAAGGTGCATCCACAGCGGCAGCCATTCTGAAGGATTACCATTTGATTTAGCTATAAACAATTTTTCCTTCATTTCTATACCCTCCTTTATTTTAACGCAAATTCTATAGATTGTTTATGTAGGGGCGACCATCGGTCGCCCGTTAGATTCACCGGATTTCAGGCGGGCGACCAATGGTCGCCCCTACAAATCGAATTGGTATTATTTTAAAGCCGAACTTACCCATTCATTATAAGCCTTGCGTATACTTTCAGGTTTATGTATCTTCATTTTAACAGGAAACTGCATCATCCAGCCCCAGAATGCCGGACTTATCTGCACTTCTGTATCAACATAAAGAAATTCTCCTGAACGGTAAATCTGCACATCATATCCGAATTTATCATATATTACTTCAACAAGTGATGAATCAAAACGCAGCGTTACATTCTGTATATTTCCGGCATACATTTTAAATGACTGGAGCTTATAATTTTCGCTGTTATACATAGCATCAACTGCTTCTTTGCAGATTTTTTCTTCTGTAATTTTTATATCCTCCATTCTGTCAATTCTGAATATTTTGAGATTATTTACATATTCCTTCTGTGGTCTGTAGCACATAAGATAATAATTGCCGTCCTCAATAGCTGTTCTTACAGCTTCCTCGGAATATGACTTTTCAGTATATATTTTTTCCCTGTCTGCATTGATGTGAAAATATCTGAATGTTATAACACATTTCTTTTCAAGAGCTTTTTCTATAACATCAACATTTTTGTATATATCATTGTTAGTATGTTTTACTGTCTGAAAATGCATCATAGTTCTTTTAAGCAGTCCTTCACGGAAACAACTGCTGAATCCTGCAAGTCTGTCAAGCAGCTTGTCCGTTTTATCCTGAGGAATAAATGAAGCATTCTGAACAGCGTCCATTATTATTTTTATTTCGGGAACACTGAGTTTATTTTCTTCAGTATAATAAGTATTTTCATGCAAGGAACGTCCTTTAACAATATCATAGCCATTTTCACGAAGTATTTCTATATCTTTGTAAAGAGTACGGCGTTCGCAGCCAATGCCATAGTTTTCAAGTTCTCCTATAAGTTCCTGTGTAGTAATCGGATTTTCGGAATCTGTTTTATGCTGTAATATCTCCCATATTTTCAGCAATTTTAACTTTCGTGAAAAATCGGCATTCATCTTATATCCCCTCATGGTGAATTTACATTATCATTATAATATATTTCATAAAATTTGTCAATAAACAAGAGTCGCAATATTGCGACTCTTGCAAAATAATGTACAATTTTATAATTGAAAATAAGATTTTTTTATAAATATTGCAGGGGCGACAATCGGTCACTCCTGCAATATGTAATTCTTTTATTCTTATCATATTTATTTATCTGAAAAAATCAGTTTCTGTTTTTAGCAATTGATTTGCTGCAAAAGTAAGTAATAAGGAAATAGCCTCCGTAAATGAGCAGTATAATTATTGCCGAACCTGCAACGGATTTTGCCATACCTTCAGTTCCGAATACCTGCAAAACATAACTCATAGCAAATTTCATACCAAATATTGAATGAATATATGCAAGAATCAGAGGAATTGCAAAAAACATAATTGTCTGTCTGAAAATGGATTTTGATATATCACTTTCATCTGCACCGATTTTTCGGAGCATTGTATATCTTGATGTACTGTCAACTGTATCAGAGAGTGAACGCAGTGCAAGTATTACTCCGCTTGAAATCAGGAAAATCAGTCCTATATAGAGTCCTATGAATATTACAAGTCCTCCTAAACCTGTTGCAGATTCTGCTATATCAAGTTTTGTATTGTATCCGAAGTCTTCCGGAATTTCGCCATTGGTTATATTTTTTATTTCAGTGATTATTTTCTGTTCTGTTTCGGCTTTTTCATCTTTTGATGCAGCATTATAATTTCCTGTAAAATATTCTGAATAACGTGTAAGACCATCAGCTTTATCATCAGGAATAATTATAATTCCGGAATTGGTAGGCTGTGCGGAAATATCAATAAATCCGTCCTGACATTCCTGATATTTCGGCATAAGTTCATAACCATTTATATTCATTTTTCTGTTTTCCCTGAGTATATTGTTATAAAAGCCTGTGCTTGATGAAAAGTTTGCTACCATTATATATGTGTTATCATCTATTGTAAGGGGTTTTCGTCCGTAAATTTTCATAAGTGCATTATAATCACTTATTTTTAAAATCGAAAATTCTGAATCAAAATCAAGATACGGATAATCTTTCATAATCTCATCAAGTTTATCGCCAAGGAATGAACCTATTGTAACATTTTCATCGCTGTATTCATCAAACAATGCATAATCAGAAAAATATGACTCGAAATCAAAACCGTTTTCATTCAGAGCATTTATATAATCACCTGATTGATATTGCATCTGGAAATCTGCCGGACAGTATTCATTTATATTTTTATTGAGGGAATTTCTCATCGAAAACGCAGAGGAAAGCGTACATATAGTTACAAAAAGCATAAGACAGATAACTGTCATTGACATAACCATTGTATTGATTTTGCTGCTGAGCTGACGGAATGTAAAGCTGTTGAGTCCTCTGAAATATACTTTTTTAGCTGACATTACAACTCTTAAAAGCATTCCTGATACCGACCAGAAAATAAAGAATGTTGAAACTGCTCCGACTGCAATCATTGCAAGCATCTGATTTTCAGACAATGCATTTGTATTGAAGCATACCCTGTAATATGCATATGCAAGTGCAAGTGAGGCGGCAATAAAGACTATCACGCAGAGAACAGGATTTTTAAGTTTAAGCTTTTCTGATTTTCTGCCTGACTGCATAAGGTCAATAAGTCTGCATCTGCTTACCATAATTCCGTTAAAAAGCATTTCTGCAATATACATGAGTCCGAAATATGCTATTGTTTTAAGAATAGCCTTGCCTGATACAACAAAATGATACTGAATCATATTTGCTTCAAAAAGATTAGCCGCAAATGTACTTGTAAACTGAGAAGCTATAATCCCGACAATAATTCCTGCGGCAAGTGAAACAAGTCCTATCATGAATGTTTCTATAAAAATAATTGCGGATATCTTACCCTTTCCCATTCCGAGTATGAGATACAGGGCAAATTCCCTGTTTCTGCGTTTCATAAGGAAACGCCCTGCATAAACTATAAGAAGTCCGAGAACTATGGATATAAATACGCTTACTCCTGAAAGCATTGATATCAGAAGTGAGATTATTTCCTTTGTACTTGATGAAAATTCAAGGAATGCGGTCTGTGTTTCTATTGAATTGAATACATAAAAAACTGCTACACCGATTACAAGCGTGAAAAAATATACTGCATAGTCACGTATACTTTTTTTAAGATTGCTTAATGACAGTTTAAAGAGCATCGCTCATGTCACCTCCGAGAAGTGTAATGATATCAATAATTCTGTCAAAGAATTGTTTTCTTGTATTGTCCCCACGGCTGATTTCATTGAAAACCTGTCCGTCCTTTATGAAAATTACACGTGAGGCATAGCTTGCTGTAAATGAATCATGTGTTACCATCATAATTGTTGCTTCATTTTCCTTGTTGAGAAATTCAAATCTTTCAAGCAGTAATTTTGCAGCCTTTGAATCCAACGCTCCTGTTGGTTCGTCAGCAAGAATAAGCTTTGGAGATGTTACAATTGCTCTTGCAGATGCAACTCTCTGTTTCTGACCTCCTGACATCTGATAAGGATATTTTTTAAGAACGCTTGTAATTTCAAGCTGTTCTGCAACGGTATTGACAGCCTTGTCAATCTCATTTGCAGGAAATTTCTGAATTGAAAGTGCAAGAGCAATATTTTCATATGCAGTAAGCGTATCAAGAAGATTGAAATCCTGAAAAATAAATCCGAGTTTTTCACGTCTGAATTTATTCAGTTCCTTGCCTTTGAGAGTTGTGATATCAGTGTTTTCAAGCCAGATATGTCCTGAAGTAACTCTGTCAATAGTTGATATGCAGTTGAGAAGCGTAGTTTTTCCGCTTCCTGATGCACCCATGATTGCAGTAAATTCGCCCTTTTCAACATTGAATGATATTCCGTCAATTGCTTTTGTAAGGTTGGATTTACTGCCATAGTATTTTTCTATTCTTTCGATTTTAAGCAGTTCCATATAATTGCCTCTTTCTTTATTTGATAAATAAATAATACCTCATATTTGTTCTTTTGTCCTTATTTTAATGTTACACAGTATTACAATTTTGTAATATTAACGCCAATTCGACAGTAAAATTTTATGATTAAAAACAATAAATTTTTCGTTTATTCTGTAGGGGCGA
>DJFA01000038.1:4690-9654 GCA_002431975.1 Ruminococcus sp. UBA5884 | reverse complement strand
AAAAAGTTTGAGCAAACGATAGTTTGCTAAATTTGTGGCAAGCTTAAAGTTTTAGCATTTATAAGGTAATAGGGGCGACCATCGGTTACCCCTACAGATATAATGAAAATTCATTATTTTTAATCACAAAATGGTTGTTATCTGATTATAAGCATACCTGTAAGCAGATATGTAATTATACAGTCTATTGCAGATGATATCAAAAGCAGTATCACAAGAACCATGAATTTAAGCAGATAAAGCCTTGTATCAGGTCTTTCAGGTATATCAGGATTATCCTTGAAAAGCATAACCGCCGCCGCATTTGACATTCTCATACTTTCACGGACTGCAAGCACAAGTATTACCGAGGTTGCAAGTGCATGAGGAAGTATCATAAGCACACATATAAAAATCCCTTTGAATGCATATGTAACATATGTGTATGAAAATGATATCCCGAGAATTATCCCTCTGTATATCAGAGAACCAAGCTCCAGAGGCTGTGAAACTGCACTGAATCCTGAAAACATCAGCAGAATCAGCATTAAAAATGTACTTCTGAAAGCCTCTTTGAAAACCATGGCAAGAGTTCTTTTGTCTGATGTCTTGATAAATCCGCTGATACCGGCAGCTGTTTCAGGATATTTTGTATATATCACTGTACCGGCAGTAATTCCCGTGAGTATAAAAGCAAGCATAATAATTATACTTGTCCTTCTGAAATCTTTCATCTGCATCATTCCCTTACTTTTTTTGCTATAGTAAAGGATATGCCTGAAAAATAGGATTTAATACTGTTTTTATTTCAGTGAAAGCTCATAGGCTCTCTTTGTGCAGCTTTCGCAGGCATTGTTAACTGTTTCAGTAAGTTTTCCCTCATAGAGTCTGTCGAGTCCTGCAAGAGTAGTTCCTCCCGGAGATGAAACCATTTTTATAAGCTCATCAATTGTATATCCTGAATCTGTTATCATTTTTGCTGAACCGATGAGTGACTGTGCAAAGAGAGTTTCAGCTGTTTTTGCATCGATATTTTCCTTTGCAGCATAATCAATAAAGCCTTTTGCGAAAAGATAGATAAATGCAGGACTGCTTCCGTTTATAGCAATAATCTCCTTCATTTTATCCTTTGGGATAACAGCAGCTTTTCCGCATGATGAGAATATATTGATAACTGTATTAAATTCATCATCTGAAACGCTTTCAGACCTTGAAAGAGCAGATGCTCCCTCTCCGAGCAGCAGCGGAGTATTCGGCATAACAAGTATTACTTTAGCATTATCAACAGTCTTTGAAGATATATATGCGTCATCAATGCCGGCAGCTATTGAAATTATAACCTTGTCCGCTGACATTGCAGGCTTTACTTCACCGAGTATCTGCTCCATCATCTGAGGCTTTACAGCAAGGAATACATAATCGCTTGCAGAAACTGCCTCTGCAATGCTGCTGCATGGTTTAACGCCGTATTCGCTGAGAGCTTCAAGCTTTGATGTATCAATATCAAATGCATATATCTCTGAATCTGCGGCTGAACTGCTTCCGGCAATACCTTTTATAATAGCAGTTCCCATATTTCCAGTTCCGATAAAACCGATTTTATTCATAAAAAATCTCCAGCCTTTCAAATAAAAAAATTGCTTACTATGTATTATACAGCAAACTGCACAAAATAGCAAGCAAAAATTCAGTTAATATAAAATTTACGGCATTTATTTTGCCGTAGAGTTCTTTTTTTTGCCGGCATACATGGTTTTAACCTGACTGTATGCATTGATTATAAGCGGAACAAGAGTTGATATAAGCATCACATCAACGATAAGCTGACCGCCGTTTTTGGTAATTCTCGGAAGCATCCACATTCCGAATGCATTATACATTTCAGAATTAAAAATGCTGAAATCCCTGTTTACATATGATGTATAGATTATAAGGGAATTAAGACAGAGATTGCATATCAGAACGACTGCTGCCCTTGCAAGACAGATTGATGTAATTCTTTTCGGAGTCATCTTGATATCGTCACGATAGCATATTATTCCGTAAATAGTTCCTGCAAGCAGAGTTACAAGTGCAAGCGGCACAGAATATTCCCTTGCTGAATGATTTGCAATAATATATCCTAAAAAATCAGTGGATATATTTGCAAGTCCTGATACAACAGGGCCGAAAAGCACAGCAATTGCTATTATCGGAATAAAAGAAAATGAAATTCTGATATCCTGAGTAATATCAATTGAAAATGAACGCAAAGCTATAGCAACTGCCATAAGCATACCTGCGGTTGTGAGAGTTCTCACCTGTTTGAGTTCAGCAGCTGAACGTGTGAACAAAGAAAAAAAGCCTTTCATTATAACCTCCTTGGAATTATGCTGTTTGCATAAGGGAGCTTATAAAAAAGGCTCGATTATGCAATCAGCGGGATGCGGAAACCATACCGCAAGCGATAAAGCTTTTCGTTCGGACAGCAACTCCCCGTCTGTCTGACACTTTACGCACGGTTTCCTACTCTGACTGCCAATTTATTATTTAAATATACGCAGACTTCTCTCTTTTTATGTCTGTTTATAAACTGACCGTTTATCAGAAAGATATTTCATCAGCGATATTGTAAAGTTCCTTGTCAATAGTCTTTTTCATTGAAAGGGCTTCCTGAATATCGAAGTCAACGATTTTATTCTGCTGCATACCAACAACACGGTTGCCTACGCCTTTTTCAAGGAGTTCAACAGCATAATAGCCCATCTGGCTTGCAACGACTCTGTCTCTGAGACTCGGAGCACCGCCTCTCTGAACGTGGCCGAGGATAGTAGCTCTTGCTTCTATGCCTGTTTTTTCCTGAAGTTCATGAGCGATACCGTTTGAATTTCCGATACCTTCAGAAACAACTATAATGAAGTGCTGCTTGCCGATTTTTCTTGATTCAAGCATTTTTTTTGCGATATCGTCAAGATTGTAAGGCATTTCTTCAATGATTATAGCAGTAGCACCGCAGGCGATACCTGTATTGAGAGCGATATGACCGGCATGTCTGCCCATAACCTCAACAACGCTGCATCTGTCATGTGACTGTGATGTGTCACGAAGCTTGTCAACCATTTCAACAGCAGTATTCATAGCTGTATCATAACCGATTGTATATTCAGTGCAGGCAATATCATTGTCAATAGTACCAGGAAGACCTACACAGAGGATACCTCTTGCTGAAAGGTCAGCAGCACCTCTGAATGAGCCGTCACCGCCGATTACAACGATACCTTCAAGACCGAGTTCTTCACATTTTGCCTTTGCCTTGTCAATACCTTCTTCTGTTCTGAATTCATTGCATCTTGCAGTATAAAGACAGGTTCCGCCTCTCTGAATTATATCTGAAACGCTTCTTTCATTCATTTCAAATACATCACCGTTTATAAGGCCGTTATAGCCTCTGCGGATTCCGTATACCTTCATACCTTTTCTGAGAGCAGCCCTTGCTACAGCACGAACTGCTGCATTCATGCCAGGAGCGTCTCCGCCGCTTGTTAAAATACCAATTGTTTTTGCCATAATAAAAAGCTCCATTCTGCCATCAGGCTAAATTATAACATTGTCAATATATATTTTACTACATTAAGTGTTTTATTGTCAAGGGGTATTGATAGAATTTTGTCATATTTTTAACTATCTTAGTAATCTTAATAAAAAAAACGGATTTTTAATGTGAATACGACAAATAAATTTCAGGCTTCAATATTATTTAACGCTAATTCGATAAATTATTTTTGTAGGGGCGAACTTTGTTCGCCCGCTCGGTTTATAGCATACCCCAACGGGCGAACAAAGTTCGCCCCTACAGAATAAACGAAAAATCCCTGACAAAAAAGTTAAAAATACTTGACAATCTTTTCTTAAATGTGTATAATGTTATTCGTTGGTTTAACGCATTAAAGTCACAAAACACTGAAAGGAAAAAGTAAAATGATTTATGTTATTCTTATTGCTTATCTTCTTTTTATGATAGGCATAGGCGTTTACTGCCGCAGAAAAACTTCAAGCGTATCTGATTTTGTTCTCGGCGGACGCAGCATCGGTGCATGGTTCACTGCATTTGCTTATGGAACTTCATACTTTTCAGCCGTTGTATTCATCGGATATGCAGGACAGTTCGGCTGGAACTACGGCATAGCCTCATCATGGATAGGCGTGGGAAATGCTCTTATAGGAAGTGCTCTTGCATGGGTTCTGCTCGGCGAAAGAACAAGAAAAATGTCAAAGCATCTCAATGCATCAACAATGCCTGAGTTTTTTGAAAAAAGATACGATTCAAAAGGACTCAAAACAGCGTCTGCTGTTATAGTGTTCATATTCTTAATACCATATACAGCATCTGTATACAATGGTCTTTCAAGACTTTTCAATATGGCATTCAATATCCCGTATACAGCATGTATCTGGGGCATGGCAGTATTCACAGCAATATATGTAATTCTCGGAGGATACAAGGCAACTGCTATCAATGACTTCATTCAGGGAATAATAATGCTTGTCGGAATAATTGCAGTAGTTGTATGTGCTGTAAACCATAAGGGCGGACTTTCCGAAGCCGTTTCACAGCTCGGTCAGATAGAGGATACAAATGTTCCGCTCGGCTCGCTTAATTCAGTACTCGGCCCTGACCCTCTCAATCTTATCGGAGTAGTTATACTTACATCTCTCGGAACATGGGGACTTCCTCAGATGGTTCAGAAATTCTATGCTGTAAAAAACAGTGATTCTATTACAAAAGGTACTATAATATCAACTCTTTTTGCATTTGTAGTTGCAGGAGGTTCATATTTCCTCGGCGGATTCGGCAGACTTTATGCAACATCTGACGCTGAAACTGCTGAACTTACAGGAAAAGCTCTTATTGAAAGAAATGCTTCAGGAAAACTTGTCTATGATTCAATCATTCCGGCAATGCTTAAAGAGGCACTTCCTGAAATACTCATAGGTCTTGTTGTAGT
>DJFA01000038.1:0-4567 GCA_002431975.1 Ruminococcus sp. UBA5884 | reverse complement strand
CGTGTAAAGAACGGCATGAGTGAAAAGAAACAGATTCTTACAATGCGTATACTGATTGCAGTATTCCTTCTTATTTCAGTAATTATCGCTCTTAATCCTAATGCATATATATCAACTCTTATGTCAATATCATGGGGAGCACTTGCCGGAGCATTCCTTGCACCGTTCATATACGGACTTTTCTCAAAGAAAATTACAAAAGCTGCTGTATGGACAAGCTTTATCTGGGGTGTAGGAATAACTGTTTTACATATGTTTATATTCAGTCTTGGACTTTTCCCGCAGGCAGTACAGGCTGTTTCATCAATAAGACTCAGCATAGCATCACCGATAAACGCAGGAGCATTTGCAATGATATCAGGTCTTATAATAGTTCCTGTTGTAAGTATGTTTACCAAAAAGCCTGACAGTCAGCAGACAGAAAAAGTATTTGAATGCTATAAAACAAAGGATTGATTTCATAAACTAACACAAATTTGATAGATTATTTCTGTAGGGCGACCAATGGTCGCCCGTTTTCATCAATAATTTTTCATACCAGAAACGAATACCGAAATTATTGTTTAACGCTAATTCGATGGTTATTATTTGTAGGGGCGAACTGTGTTCGCCCGTTGGAGCATACTGTAAACCGAGCGGGCGAACGCAGTTCGCCCCTACAAAACAAACGAGAAATTCCTTGTTTTCAATCATAAAATTTTGTCTGACTTTTTGGGTGCATATCAAGATGACCGGATTTTTTTATTTTTCCTGAAAGCAGTATAACTGCTGTAAGATTAGGGAATGCCATAAGTCCGTTGAAAATATCCGATAAAGTCCATACTTCTGATACTTTCATGACTGAACCGATAATTATAATGACTGAAAATAATGCTCTGTATGGAATAACTCCTTTTTCTCCGATACTGTATCTTACCGCACATTCTCCGCAGTACGACCAGCCTATAAGAGTTGCAAATGCAAAAAGAGCTGTTGAAACTGATATGAATAATCCTGAATAATCCTTAAAAAACGGTCTGAATGATTCAATTACTGTTGCTGCAGTTCCTGAATATTCTGAATTTCCGGTAAGTATAACAAGAGCTGTTATAGTACAGCATACTATTGTATCGGCAAATACTTCAAAAATCCCCCACATTCCCTGAATATGCGGATTTTCAACAGATGATGCGGAATGAAGCATTCCTGAACTTCCAAGACCTGCCTCATTTGAAAATACTCCCCTTCTCAGACCGATGCTGACTGCTGTTCCGCATATTCCGCCGCCTGCGGCTTTTGGTGAAAATGCCTGATTGATTATTTCTGAAAATGCATGAGGGATATTTTTATAATTGATACAGATTATTATAAATGCTGAAATTATGTATACAGCTGACAGAACAGGTATTATCAGCTGAGTTACTTTTCCGACACGTTTTATTCCGCCCATTATTATTATAAAAATCAGAATTGCAGTTACTGTTCCGGTTATTACAGGCTTTACCGAAAATGACAGTGAAAATGCATCTGATATTGAACTTATCTGAGCCATATTGCCCATTCCGAATGAGGCAAGTATACAGCATAATGAAAATATTACAGCAAGACATCTGCTTCCAAGACCTTTTTCCATATATGCCATTGCTCCGCCAATCCATTCTCCCCTGTCATTTTTATAGCGGTAAAGAGTTCCTAAATAATTTTCTGCATATATAGTCATCATTCCGAGAACTGCTGATATCCACATCCAGAAAATCGCTCCCGCACCGCCCATTGCAAGTGCAGAAGCAACGCCTATAATATTTCCCGTTCCCATAGTTGCGGATAATGCGGTGGAAAGTGCCTGAAAAGGCGTTATACTTTTTTCATCGCATTTTTTATCATGACATCTGAATAATGAACCTATTGTATTTTTTATTATCCCGCCAAAATGCGTAAACTGAAAAAAACGCATTTTAAATGAAAGAAAAAGACCTGTTGCGAGTATCAGGAAAAGCAGTCCTTCACCCCATACGGCAGAATTTATTTTTTCAAGCATATGTCACCTCATATCTGATATTATTCTCCCGTTGTTTATTCTTATTATCCTTGAAGCAGATTCAGCTATTTTCATGTCATGAGTAATGAGTATAACAGTTTTTCCGCAGATATTGAGATTTTTTATTATATCCATAACAATACAGCCTGATTCAGGGTCAAGATTTCCGGTAGGCTCATCAGCAAGTATCATTTCAGGCTGTGAAGCAATTGCTCTTGCTATTGCAACTCTCTGCTGCTGACCTCCTGACATTTCAGAGGGTCTGTGGTTTATGCGTGAAGAAAGTGAAACTTTTTCAAGAGCCTCCAATGCTATTTTACGCCGCTTATGCTTTGAAATATGCCTGTATACAAGAGGAAGTTCAACATTTTCAGCCGCAGTCATTGAGGATATGAGATTGAAACCCTGAAAAACAAAGCCTATTTTCTGATTTCTGACTTCTGAAATTTCACTGTCTGTATATTCGTCTGTATTGCAGCCGTCAAGGATATATTTTCCGCTGTCAGCAGTATCAAGACAGCCAAGAATATTCATAAGTGTAGTTTTTCCTGAACCTGACGCACCTACTATTGATATAAATTCACCCTTTTCAATCTCAAGATTTATATTTTCAAGGGCATTCACAGAACCATATTTTTTATTTATATTTTCAAGTTTTATTGCATCTGACAAACAAATCACTCCCCATACAATATTATTGACGTTATATATTGAAAAAAATCTGATGATAAAATTGATTTTTTGTCATTTATATGATATAATTTTTCTCGGTACTGTTAATCTGATGATTATTTTTTATAATTCGTTTATCTGAAATTCAGATTAAATGATATGCGGATTTATTTTGTAGGGGCGAACTGTGTTCGCCCGATAGGTTTACAGCATACCCACGGGCGAACACAGTTCGCCCCTACAGAAACAAGAAAAATCCATTATTTTCAATCAACAGCCATAAAAAAATATTTTAAAATTTTTTTATTTTTTATGCAACCTTTTTCAGAGATGTGAGGTTATTATTAAGGAAGGGGGGCGGTACTTCAATGACAATACAATCATTGCGTACGGACGATTGTATTGATGCAGTTTTTGAAGAATACAGCGATATGATTTTCAGACTTGCCTTTTCTCATGTAAAGACAAGAACTGATGCTATGGACATATGCCATGAAGTTTTCATGAGATATATAAAAAAGAATATGACCTTTGAATGTGAGGAACACCGCAAAAAATGGCTTGTAAAAGCTACTGTAAACTGCTGTAAAAGCTTCTTTCATTCAGCATGGTACCGCCGATGCGTTTCTGCCGAGGACTATGAAGATGCTTCTCAATCCCCCTTTGAAGCCTTTGATACACGTGCAGACGTACATAACGCTCTTTCAAAAATACCCAGAAAATACAGGACTGTTATTCATCTCTTCTATTTTGAGGAAATGTCTGTGAAGGAAATTGCAGATACGCTTGACCTCAAAGAATCAACAGTAAAATCTCAGCTCATGAGGGCAAGAAATATGCTCCATGACCTGTTGAAAGGAGAGTATTTCAGTGAATAAAAAAGATTTTTATAAAAATTATTATTCTGATTTCAAAATGTCAGAAAATGAAAAAAGAATGATACTGAATGATTTACACTCTGAACTCTCCTCCGGAACAAAGCCATTATATTCAAAGCTGAAATTCAAAGCTGCTGTTTCAGTTGCTCTTTCAGTATGCATAATATCGTCTGCCCTTACATACAGCCAGTACAGCGACAGACACAACGTTCCTGTACAGACAGAAAATACTAATCCAGTTGTTACAGAACAGTCATCATCTGAAACAGATGTTATAAATTCAGATACAATTACAGTAACCATAAGCACTGATGTGCCGCAGAACTCTGAAACATATAAGACAACAGAAAGCTTCAACGATTATACGGAAATCTCTGAAAGCCTGATTTCTGATACTGAAAAATCATCATCAGAAGCTGAAACGAATGTTACAAATACAGATTCAACTGTATCTGAATCACATACTTCCCGTGAACCCGACGTAATAACCGAACCGACAGCAACTGACAGTGAAACAATAGTTCCGGTAACCACCTCAAAACGGATTACTGATGGTGAAGACACAACAAATGACGAAACAGATGATGTTACAAATCATCCTGTTACAACTACCGGCGACACAGTTGAAGAAACAAGAGAATATCCTGAAACTACAACTGCTATAGTAACTACAGTTGGTGACGTAACTACAACTGCTGCTGCAATCACAACAGCTCCTGAAGCAACAACAACCGAGGAGACAACAACAACGACTTCTGAAACAACTGTTCCAGTCTATATAACTGAAACAGATGCTTCTCAGCCTCCGGAAGAAAATTATTAAAAAAACGGATGTGAGAATATTGAAGAAATTAATACTTTTATTCTGTATAATAATCAATATTGTTATTTCTTATATGTAATACCTTCCTTTAACAAATTATATAACCTTAACACAGAAAAAAGGCACTCTTTAAAAAAGTGCCTTTTTCTGTTATTAAACGCCAATTCGACAACAAAA
>DJFA01000108.1:783-30733 GCA_002431975.1 Ruminococcus sp. UBA5884 | reverse complement strand
TGGTCGCCCCTACAGAAATAATTCATCGAATTTGCGTTAATTTTACAGCATTTATAAAAATCAACACTGCATATAATCAGCAGTATAACGCATAATATTAGAGTCAGATATCAATTATAATTTTTTATTCATAATTTTTTTATAAATTATTATTCAATTTATAACTTAAAAATGTTAATATATATTTGCCGCAGTGCGATACTGCATAAAGATAAATTTATTATATAATAAAATATTGTGCTTTGTAAATAGAAAAATTAAAGAAAGTTTACTTTTTTTATATAAGGAGATGAATTTTTTTATGATGGGCTACAGATTAAGCATATTCAGACATGGAAGAACTGCTGCAAATGACCTTGGAATATATATAGGAAAAACTGATTATCCTCTCAGCGAATCCGGAAAAAAAGAACTTATCGAAAAAACTGATGAATTTATATACCCAAAGGTTCAGCGTGTTTACAGCAGTCCTCTGAAAAGATGTACTGAAACCGCTGAAATACTTTTCCCTGACCGTGAAATGATAACCGTAAACGATTTGCGTGAACTCGACCTCGGCGATTTTGAGGGAAAAAGTGTTGATGACCTTATAAACCGTGACGATTATAAAAAATGGCTCAAGGGCGGTATAGACAATACTCCTCCGAGTGGTGAGAGTATTCAGGAAATGACTTTAAGAGTCTTTTCTGCTCTCAATCAGATAATTCTTAATATGATGTCAGAGGATTTTACTCACTGTGCAATTATTACTCATTCCGGAATAGTAAGCAATATGGTAAGCTGCTTCGGAATCCCGAAATATAATCCGAAAGACCTTGTATGCGATGCCGGTGAAGGCTTTGAGGTTTTAGTGACTGCCCAGATGTGGCAGAGGTCACAGGCTTTTGAAGTGCTCGGAAAAGTACCATATTACGGCTCGGAAACAGAATTTGACTGATATTTACATAAAATAACGCAGATTCGATAGCTTTTAGTCGGACTTGCGTTGAATTATCAGGGAGCGTTGGTATGAATTATGTCTGTCGGGGAAATAAAATTAAAGGCAAAACGTATTTTCTGCGGAAAATATAAAAACATTTCTGTTCTGACAACTCTGTATGTTCTTATTATCCTTATCAGAAAAACTGCTGAACTTACCTGTGCATATATACTGCTTTCAGGAAATTTTATTACCGCTGATGAGCTTTTTATGCCAAGGTGGCTGCCATGGAGAATCCTTAATATCTGTTTTTATATAATGGAATTCATAATGCTCGTTCCGGCTGTTGATTCAATATTCAGACTGCTTTGCTCGGTAACTGAAAGCAATGGACTGTGCAGAATTAAAAAAAATACTTTCAGATTCAGCCTAAAAACTGCTTTCATGTGGCTTTTTTTAAGAACAGCCGATTTTCTGATGTTTCTGCCGTCTGCATTTATGACATATCTGTCTTTCAGATATCTTGCAATGGCATACAATAGTGCTGACAGTGAGGCTTTTATGATAATAAGCTTTTATTCAATGCTTTCTGCATTGTTTTTCCTTGCAGCCGCAGTATATGTATTTACCGGACTGCTCCTTGTTCCGTTTATAATAATAAAATATCCAGACAAAAATATATTTTCAGCCGCAGCCTTTTCATTCCGCTGTATGCATGGAAACAGATACCGCTTTTTCAGGCTTGTTATAAGATTTTTCCTTCCGGCACTTTCGGCTTTGCTTATAGTAACAGTTCCGTTTACAGCGGCTCATTTCCTTACATGGTACAGCGTGTTTGCTGAAGATATACTAAGCTCCAAAGACAGGTAAAGCTATAATGCAGAAGATAAAATATATTTACAATGAAGAAACTCCGTCAACAGTTGAGAATTTTCTGAAATATAAAGGTATTTCAGCAAGACTCCTTAGAAAATTAAAGCGTCAGCCTGACGGAATGACAAGGGACGGTATTCTTGTCCGTTCCATAGATACTGTTGAAAAAGGCGATGTAATCTGCCTTAATATAAATGATTCAAGCTTTCTTGAACCAAACGGCAGCCTTGATGTTCCTGCCGCTTATGAGAATAATTATATGGTCGTTTTTGATAAGCCTCCGTATATGCCTGTACACCCTTCAATAAAACATCAGGGAGATACTCTCGGAAACTATTTTGCAAGCCTTTATCCTGAACTAACTTTCAGACCTGTGAACCGTCTTGACAGAAATACTTCCGGTCTTTGTGCCGTTGCAAAAAATCCTCATTCAGCAAATATGCTCCAGAATAATATCATAAAAACATATTATGCTGTTGTATGCGGCAGAACAGAACCTGAAGGCACTGTCAATGCTCCCATTGCAAGACAGTCTGAATCCATAATCATAAGAACTGTCCGTGATGACGGAAAACCTGCCGTTACACATTATAAAACCCTTATGCAGAATGATAAATATTCTCTTGTTGAAATTCATCTTGAAACAGGAAGAACTCATCAGATTCGTGTGCATTTCGCATATATAGGCTGTCCTCTTGCAGGTGATGAGCTTTACGGCGGAAATGCCGAGGATATCAATCGTCATGCTCTGCATTGCGGAAAACTTGTTTTCAATGATATTTTTACAGGTAAGAAAACGGAAGTGATTTCGGATATTAAAAATGATATGCTGAGTCTTGTTTAACGCAAATTCGATTGTTGTTATTTGTAGGGGCGAACTGTGTTCGCCCGATAGGTTTTACAGCATACTCCAACGGGCGAACACAGTTCGCCCCTACAGAATAAACGAAAAATTCCTTGCTTTAAATAATAAAATTTTGTTATCAAATTAGCGTTATTTAAATAATAAATCAGAAAAGGAGAATAAAAATGAAAAAAATTGCAAGCTTTCAGGTTGACCACAGAAAAATAGGTATAGGTATGTATATCTCAAGAACTGACGGCGATATCATAACCTATGATATCAGAATGGTAAAGCCTAACGGCGGAGTTTACCTCTCAACACCTTCAATCCATACAATCGAACATCTTTTTGCTACATATGCCCGCAGTTCACAGTTTGAAGAAAATATCGTCTATGTAGGCCCTATGGGCTGCCGTACAGGCTTCTATCTGCTTACAAGAGGTATGTCACATGAGGACGCTATAAAGCTTGTTTTCGACTGCTTCCGCTTTATATCTGAATATGAGGGCGAAATCCCAGGAAATACTGAGATTGAATGCGGCAATTTCAGAGAGCATGACCTTGAACAGGCAAGAAAAGATGTTTGCCCTCTGCTTAACAGACTTGCCGGTTACAGCGTTGATATGCTCCAGTATTCATATCATATGAAATAATTTTTTATGCCGGATTTTTTAATCCGGCTTTTTTTATAATTCAAAATGTCATTTTCATAATTCAATAGTGCATTGAATTTGCTCCCGTTATAATGTATGATTAAATTATATAAATTTCTGAACAAACAAATCAGATAATTGTTTATAATAACGGGGGTTAATGATGAAAAAGAATATACTAAAAAAATGTATATCTGCTCTTGCTGCATTGCTTATATGTGCAGGAAATGCCGGATATACTAATTTTCATGCATCTGCTGCTGATGCTCAGAATCCGAGGGTTACTGTTGATATCAATGCAAATGACGGCAGAAAAGCTTCATATTCAAAAAATACTGATAACTGGATAGTTGCAGGCGGTGCTTCATCAGAGGCTGAATTTAATGGGGTAAAATTCAGACTCAGCAACGGCGGAAATACAGGAGGCGATATCCGCAGCGTAAACTGCAAGATACTTCAGCTTCAGAGCGGTATTTACCCTTATCTTACCATGGACGGAGTAACTATTAAGGACGGCGATAACGGCGGAGTGATAAAGCTTGAAATATCAGGTCTTTCCGCCGGCACTCATTCAATAAAAACATGGCACAGCTGCGTTGATAATGCTGATTCAGGTTCAGTTTCAGTATCCGTAGACGGAAAAACTACTGCTTCGGGAGTTTCATGCCCGACAAGAGTTACAGACGAAAATAATGCAGGAATAGCATACTCAGTCTTTGAAGCAAAAGCCAATCAGACAGTAACCGTTCTTATCAGTTCCGACAAAAACGGTACTCAGAACAATGCATGGCTCAACGGCTTTGAAATAGATGGTGCTGACCCTTTCAATGGTATTTCGGAAATTTCTCCTTCAGATAAAAATAATCATGTCAATATTGAGGACGGCATTTCATGGAAAGCCGGTAAAAATGCTCTCAGTCATAATGTTTACATAGGCACTGACTATAACAAGGTTCTTTCCGCTGATACATCATCTCCTGAATTCAGGGGAAATCAGACTGCTTCATCATATGCTCTTGATGACAGCTATTCATCATTGAATACTTATTACTGGAGAGTTGATGAAGTAAATGCTGACGGCATAGTAAAAGGTGATGTATATTCATTTATGGTAAACAGACTCGCTTTTCCGACTGCTGAAGGCTATGGCAGATTCGCAAGAGGCGGCAGGGGTGGCAGAATTGTTGAAGTAACAAACCTCAATGACAGCGGCGAAGGAAGTCTGCGTCAGGCTCTTGAAGTCGAAAAAGGTGCGAGAATAGTCGTTTTCAGAGTAGGCGGAGTTATTGAACTTCAAAGTCAGCTCTGCATTCCTGATGACGGCGGCGATGTATATGTTGCAGGTCAGACTGCTCCCGGTGACGGAATAACTCTTATAAATTATGATTTCGGTGCTCTTGGTTCTTCTGATGTAATTATCCGTGACATTCGTGTAAGAGTAGGCGATATGAATGGCAAATCCACCGGCGGTATGGGTCTTGGAAGCTGTAACAACTCAATAATAGACCATTGTTCAATATCATGGGCTACAGATGAGGGTTTCAGCTCAAGAAGTGCTCAGAATATTTCATTCCAGTGGAATATAATCGGTGAATCCCTCCACGATTCAGTTCATTATGACGGCAGCAGCAGGGACAACACAGAAACTCATGCATTTGCTGCTTCAATAAGCGGATATACAGGAAGTTTTCATCATAATCTCCTTATAGACTGTACAGGAAGAAACTGGTCGCTTGCAGGTGCTATGGAACAGGACGCTAAAACTTATGGCGGTCAGCTCGATATCAGAAATAATGTTGTTTACAACTGGAAAGACAGAACTACTGACGGCGGTGCAAGACGACTCAATTTTGTAGGCAACTACTATAAAGCCGGTGCTGAAAGCAATGAAAGCCTTCATATCGTTTCAACTGATGGAAATGAACTCGGCACTTATGATATGCAGAAAATGTATGTTTCAGGAAATAAAATGGTCGGATATGACGGAACTGTTCTGCTTGATTCATCTGATAATGCATGGGACAAGGGTCGTGCAAAATCAGGCGGAAAAAATTCAACTGATGCCGATGTAAGAAGCGATGTTCCTTTCTTTGAATCATATGTTAATACTCAGTCAGCTGATGATGCATATAAAAGCGTTATTTCATATGCAGGTGCAGGAGCGGTTTCTCCTTCAGGCTGGGACTATATAGATTCACGCTATATTGATGAGGTCAAAAATAACAAATATACCTATACCGGCAGTAAACAGGGTCTTAAAGGAATTATTGACAGTCAGAATGATGCAGGCGGCTATCCGAACAGCTCCAATTTCAAAGGCAGCACTGCTCCGGCTGACAGCGACCATGATGGTATGCCTGATGACTGGGAAAAGGCTCATGGTCTTGACCCGAATGATGCTTCTGACGGCAACAAGATAACTCTTTCCGCTGATGACTATACAAATGTTGAAATGTATCTCAATGAACTTGCAGGCGATAACGTTGACTATAATGGAAATTCTTCATCAGATTCAGCATTTGAAACAATTGAAGCTGAAGATTTCGACAGTCAGCAGGGAGTAAGGACTGAAGACTGCTCCGAGGGCGGTCAGAATGTAGGATATATCGAAAACGGCGACTATATCATGTTTGAAAATATTGATTTTGCTGACGGTGCATCAGGTTTCAGTGCAAGAACTGCCGGAAAAGGAAACTGTGCAAGAATTGAAATATATATTGATGATATGAACGGCTCACCTGTCGGAATATGCGGTCTTTCAGCTTCGGGAAGCTGGCAGGAATGGACTGATTCAGTTTGCAGCATAAGAAAAACTGAAGGCGTTCACAATGTTTATCTTAAATTTGTCGGCGGCAGCGGATACCTTCTCAATATAAACAATTTTGTATTCACAAAGGATAAGGTATCAGATAAAATTATGCTCGGCGACCTCAATTTCAGCGGAAAAGCTGATATATATGACTATGTTGTCATGGCTGAAAATATTGTGAATCTTAAAAAATCTCCTTCAAAAATAACGGCTGCTTCTGATTTGAACAGTGACGGTACGGTAAATGTCGCTGATATACTCGCTTTGAAACAGTTCCTTCTCGGAGTTTCAGATAAATCTTCAATCGGAACATATACAGATTATCAGGAGGATTGATTATATAATGAAGAAATTATTTTCAGCAAGTCTTGCTCTTATTACAGGAATAATTACAATGCTTTCTTCAATGCCTTCCTCTGTAAATGCAGCTGAAAGCAATATACCTGCATTCCCCGGAGCTGTTGGCGGCGGCAAATACGCTACAGGCGGCAGAGGCGGAGAAATCTATCATGTCACAAATCTCAATGACAGCGGTGCAGGCTCTTTCCGTGACGCTGTAAGCCAGTCAAACAGAATTGTTGTCTTTGATGTAAGCGGTACTATTGAACTTAAAAGTAATGTCGTTTGCAGCAGCAATATCACGATTGCAGGTCAGACTGCTCCCGGCGGTTCGGGAATAACTCTTAAAAACTATAAATTCGGTATGGGCGGCGACAATATCATTGTACGCTATATAAGCTCCCGTCCCGGCCCTTATAATGCCACAAGCAGCGGCAATGATGCATGGGGCGGTGCAAAAGGTTCAAATTCCATGGTTGACCACTGTTCACTCGGCTGGACTACTGACGAACAATGGGGACTCTATTCAAATAATGACCATTATACTGTTCAGTATTCCGTTGTCGGCCCTGCAAACTCATGGGGCGGCCATGTAAAAGGAGTCCATGGTTTCGGTCTGATGATGGGACGCAGCAATCTTACATTTGACCACAACCTTATATGCCATAATGTTTCAAGAAACTTTCGTGGAAAAGTTGTCGGAACAGAAACAGCTGACTTTACTAACAACGTTATCTATGACTGGGGATATCAGACCGCTTATGGAACTATCGGTCATGTCAATTATGTGAATAATACACTGAAAGCCGGAAATTCTACGGCAGGCGGATATCATTATGTACAGGTGCAGTCATCGGATAACTTTAAACTGTATCTGTCCGGCAACCGCATACTCAACAAGGACGATTCATACCGCAATTCAGAAGACGATAACTGGTCTGCAATTCAATACAAGCACAGCGACAAAAACCGCAGCAATACTGAATCAACAGAACCATTCACCATTATGTCAGATGGCGAAAATATATCTTCTGTACTGACTTGTGAGAGTGCTGCTGATTCCTATGAACACGTTATCAGTTTTGCGGGAAACGGAATCTCTCCTGAAAAAAGAACAAAGACAGACCAGCAGTGTGCAGAGGAAACAAAAACAGGTACAGGCTCATGCAGCGGTACTGATGCTTATGATTCATCACAGTCAGCCCTCAGCAAATATAATATCCAGTGCGGCGTAACTTATGAATATCCGGAGGCTGTACTTGAAAAAACTATCAAAGACAGCGATAATGATGGTATGCCTGATGAATGGGAGCTTGCCCGTGGTCTTGACCCGAATGACCCGAACGACTATAAAGGCGATTACTGCGGTCAGGGCTATATGAACATTGAATACTATATAAATGATTTGACAATTGACTCTTTCCCGGAGGGAATCGTTGAACTTTCTCCTGAAACCTCTGTTTCTGAACCGATATCAGCTTTTGAAACCATTGAAGCCGAAAATTTTGACAGCCAGCTCGGCGTTAAAACTGAGGACTGCTCCGAAGGCGGTCAGAATGTAGGATATATCGAAAACGGCGACTATATCATGTTTAAAAATATAGATTTCGATGATGGTGCTTTAAGCTTTAAGGCTCGCATTGCAGGCGGTCAGGACGGAGCTGCCATTGAAATATATACTGACAGCACTGACGGCTCACCAGCCGGAAAATGCAGTATACAGAAAACAGGCGGCTGGCAGGACTGGTCTGACGTTTCATGCAATATAAGCAGAATTTCCGGCAAACATGACCTTTATCTTAAATTTACAGGCGATGAAGGCTTCCTTTTCAATATAAACAATTTCGTATTCAGCCGCAAAGCCGCTGCTCTTGACGGAAATCTGATTAAAAATCTTATGGTAAATGATTCTGAAAATATTTCAGGCTGGAAAATTTCTCAGAACTTCAGTAACGGTTCTGCTGTTTTCGGTGACAGGGATTTTACTGCTGTAAATCTTCCGGACGAGCTTTGCAATACTGAATGCATAAATACTGCCTGCAATTCAAAATATTTTGCAGATAACTGCGGTCAGTTCACTGCCGGTGACGATATTTCAGTATATATTGCCATTGATACAAGAGTAAACCCTGTTCCTGAATGGCTCAGTCAATGGGATAAAACTTCTCTTTCAGTTTCTTCATCAAATGATGTGACTTTCAGCGTCTATAAGAAAAATTTCAGCTCCGGCGAAACTGTAACTCTCGGCAGCAACGGACAGTCTGCAAACTGTGTCAATTATTTTGTTATGGCAGCTGCAAAACAGGATTCTGTTTCAGGTGATGTGAATGCAGATGGTCAGTTCAATATCATTGATATAACAATGCTTAAAAAATGGCTTGTATCTGCTGAACCTCTTGCTGCACCTCAGGCGGCTGATTTGTCAGGTGACTCAAAAACAGATATATATGACCTTTGCATTATGAAAAATATGCTCATTGCAAAATAAAATACTTTTTTATCTTTCCCGTCAGTTTTTCTGCTGACGGGATTTTTATATATTATTGACAAAATTTAATATATATAGTATGATTATATATATAACAATACCAATTACAGCAATTATCGGAGGCAGCTATGAATTCACATGGCATAATCGGAGTTCTTATACCTGCAATAACCAATGCACTGCATTCGGAGCTTCTTAACAGCATATATAAACAGGCTTCAGGACTGGGATATGATATTGTCGTTTTTACTAATTCCACTAATTCAGCAGATTCAAGCGGATACAGTGAATATGTCGCAGGAGAGGAAAATATATTTACTCTTGTCTTAAAGGCAAAGCTTGACGGAATAATCTTCGCTGCCGGAAATTTTTCAAGCAACCGTGTTTTCAGAAAAGTTTTTCATCTTATCGAAAAAACCAATATCCCATGCGTTACCCTTGAACGTGAGGCAGGTTCTTTTCCATGCATAAATGTTCCTCAGCGTGACGGTATGTATCTTATGACAGAACATTTTATAAAATTTCATAAATGCAGAAAAATTTACTGTCTGACAGGCCCTGAAAACAATTCTGAATCACATGAACGCCTTTACGGCGTAAAACAGGCTATGCAGGACAATAATCTGAAATTTGATGAAAATGATATATTCTTCGGGGACTTCTGGAAGGAAAAAGCTGCGGCTCTCGGTCATAGAATCGCTTCGGGTGATATCGAAAAACCTGATGCTGTTATATGCGGAAATGATGTTATGGCGGTAACTCTTTTTGATACTCTCAGGGCAGAGGGCATTTTCGCTCCGAGAGATATCCTGATTTCAGGCTATGACGGCGGTATCAGTGCTGTTGCACATTTCCCCTCAATTACTACTGTTGCAGGAAAAAATGAACAGCTCGGTCAGATGGCTGTAAATGCCCTTTATAAAATTATAACCGGAAAAAATACTGAATCCTGTATCGGTCATCAGAAAATTATTTTCGGCGGAAGCTGCGGCTGTCAGTATCAGTGCGGCGATTCTGATATAAGACTTCAGGAATATATCGATAAATTTACAAGAAATGATATTTTAAGTGAGCTTTATCTCAATTCAAACTGTACGGCAAAACTTTCAGAAGTAAGCTCAATGCATGAATTTATATATAAAGCTGACAGAATTGCTCATATAATTCCCGACTGGGAATGGTTTGACCTGTGCCTTTGCGATGACTGGGCAGGAAGCTTTGAAAATCCCGAACAGTTCAGAAAAAAATGTTATCCCGATAAAATGTTTCTTGCAATATCAAAACGTATCGGCTATAATGAACCAAACGGCTTTTATTTCAATACATCAGAAATAATTCCGGCTCTTTCAGAACCTCATGAGCCTGCACTTGTAATTATTACTCCTCTGCACCGTGATGCAAGAGCTTATGGATATTGTGCGGCAAAATATAAAAACGGCAAGGACTTTTCAATGAATATGCACTATATAAACTGGTGCGATGCGGCGGCAAACGGTCTGCGTTCACTCCAGAAACAGATGTATACTGACTACCTTAAAATGCAGATGACTCAGTATTCTGCAAGGGATATCCAGACGGGAATGTACAATAAAAAAGGTTTTGCAGACAAGCTTTCTGCGGCTCTTATAAATTGTAACGGAAAAGAAAAATATGCAGTGGTATTTATTACATATAAAAAAATGATAATATCTGATACAGGAAAAAATACTGATATTGATATGCTGCTTGCAAATACGCTTGGTCTTCTCTGCTCATCAGGCGAAATTACCGGCAGACTTTCCGGAAAAATTTTTGCTGTGGCTGCAAAAACTATTCAATCTTCGGATGTACAGAAATATATTGGCCACCATATTACTAAAATATATGAACTTATGAAAAAAATTCAGAGTAATATTTCCTGTCCTGAACTACCGGAACTTATTTTCAGCTATGCTTTGCTCTCTGCCGCAGATTATGACAGCGTTATAAACTGTATCGACAGAAATATTCAGAATCTTACTGAAAAATCAAATCATGCAGCTTTCATAAACAGCTATGCCGAAAAACTTAATCAGCTCCGCATTGATATGCGTATGAATCCCGAAAAAAACTGGAGCGTGGAAAGTATGGCGGATATACTCGGGGTAAGCCGCAGCTATTTTCAGAAATTATACAGAATCCAGTTCAATATCTCCTGCAACAGCGATATTATTGATGCAAGACTCCAGAAATCCAGACAACTCCTTGAATCCACAAGCCTTTATATCAATGAAATTGCTGAACAGTGCGGCTATCAGAATGCTTCTCATTTTATGCGTCAGTTTAAAAATACTTTCGGAATAACTGCTGCCGGATACAGAAAAAAACATATTAATACCTTGTAATCTGAATCACATTTTTATGTTCATAAAAAGTTTACATTTAAATCTGTCATAAAGTATTGCAATCAGCTGATTTGTATGCTATAATAGCACTTGCGTGATTGCAACAAAGATATGCGATGAAGTGAAAGGTTGCTGCCGGTATGGTGGGGAATTTTCATGGAGTATGTCCGATTTTAAACCGGGCGACTGTAATAACAAACACTGTGTGTGCTGTATGGCTTTACTTTAGTATTGCTGTGCCGTTCTGTGTCTGTTTTTAGGTAGCTTGGAAAACTCGGTTTTTCAGGCTCTTTTTATTTGTGTCGTCTATTTATGTAGGCGTGATTGAAGTCCGCCCCCAACTTTTATATTATCCCAAGGAGGCGAAAACATATGGCAGTCAATGAAAAAATCAGAATCAAAATCAAAGGCTATGAACACGCTGTAGTTGATGCAGCAGCAGCTAAGATTGTTGAAGCAGCTAAGAGAAGCGGTGCAAGAGTTTCAGGTCCTATCCCGCTCCCTACTGATAAGGAAGTTATCACTATTCTCCGTGCCGTTCACAAGTACAAGGACAGCAGAGAACAGTTCGAAATGAGAACTCACAAAAGACTCATCGACGTTATCAGACCAGCTGCAAAGACTATGGACGCTTTGCAGAGCCTTGAAATTCCCGCAGGCGTTGACATCGTTATGGAAATCAAGTAATTTCCTTTAATGTCACACAACTACGGTCATGTTGGCAGATGCCAACCAATAACTTAGGAGGAATTGTAAAATGCAGAAAGCTATTATCGGCAAGAAAATCGGTATGACACAGATTTTCGATGAAGCAGGAAAAGTTATTCCTGTTACTGTCGTTGAAGCCGGCCCTTGCGTTATCGTTCAGAAGAAAACTATCGAAAATGATGGCTATGAATCTGTTCAGATGGGATTCGGCGATATTAAACCTCAGAGAGTAAACAAGCCTATGAAAGGCCATTTCGCCAAGGCTGATGTTGCTCCGAAAAAAACTCTCAAGGAATTCAAACTTGATGACTGTGCTTCACTCAATGTTGGCGACGTTGTCAAGGCTGACACTTTTGCTGTCGGCGATATAATCGATGTATCAGGTACAAGCAAAGGTAAGGGATTCCAGGGTACTATCAAGCGTAACAACAATGCAAGACTCAAGGAAACTCATGGTACAGGCCCTGTTCACAGACATGCAGGCTCAATGGGTGCTTGTTCTTCACCTTCAAGAATCTTCAAGGGCAAGGCTCTTCCGGGTCAGATGGGTGCAGAAAAAGTTACTATCCAGAATCTTACAATTGTTAAGATAGACGCAGAAAATAATCTTATCGCTATCAAAGGTGCTGTTCCAGGTCCTAACGGCGGAATAGTTTCTATCGTTGACAGCGTTAAAAAGGCTTAATGGAAGGAGGAAACATTTATGTCTAAAGTTTCAGTGTTTGATATGAATGGCAAGGTTGTTGCCGAAACTGAGATTTCCGATGCAGTTTTCGGAATTACTCCTAACGAAGCCGTTATGCATTCTGCTGTTGTAAATTATCTCGCTAACCAGCGTCAGGGTACACAGTCAACTCTTACACGTACAGAAGTAAGAGGCGGCGGCAGAAAACCTTGGAGACAGAAAGGTACAGGCCATGCAAGACAGGGTTCTATCAGAGCTCCTCAGTGGACACACGGCGGTGTTGCACTCGGCCCGAAACCAAGAGATTACAGATTCTCTCTCAATAAGAAAGTAAAAAGACTTGCTATGAAGTCAGCCCTTTCTTCTAAGGCTCAGAATTCTGAACTCATCGTTCTCGATTCAATCAGAATGAACGAATTCAAAACAAAAACTATCGTTGAAATGCTCAAGGCTCTCAATGTTGAAGGCAAAGCCCTCATCGTTATGCCGGAAGTAGATTCAAAGGTTATCAAGAGTGCTGCCAATATTCCTGGAGTTAAAACTACTCTTGTAAACACTCTTAACGTTTACGATATCCTCAACTATGACAAGTTCATCGTTGTTCAGGATGCCGTTTCCAAAATTGAGGAGGTGTACGCATAATGAAAACTGCTCAGGATATCATTATCAAGCCTGTCATCACAGAAAAAAGTATGGACAGCCTTCAGGAAGGAAAGTACACCTTCAAAGTTGATAAAAATGCTAACAAGCTCGAAATCGCCAAGGCTGTTGAAGAGCTTTTCGATGTAAAGGTTGCTAAGGTAAACACTATTAACTGCAGCGGAAAAAGCAGACGTGTAGGCAGATTTGAAGGCAAAAAGCCTGACTGGAAAAAAGCAATCGTTACTCTTAAGGAAGATTCAAAATCCATCGAATTTTTTGAGGGTATGTTCTAATTATTCCTTTGTTCCGTATGGGATTGATGCTCCCGCAAAAAAATGCATTTTTAAAATATATATGTAACATCAGCCAATACGGCTGATATCTGAAACAAGGAGTGAAATCAATGGCAATCAAATCCTATAAACCGACAACACCTTCACGTCGTCAGATGACTTGCACTGACTACTCAGAGTTGTCAAAGGTTTCTCCGGAAAAAAGCTTGCTTGAACCTCTCAAGAAGAATTCAGGCAGAAACAGCTACGGAAGAATTACCGTTCGTCACAGAGGCGGCGGAAACAGAAGAAAATACCGTGTCATCGACTTCAAGCGTGATAAGGAAAATATGAACGCTACTGTTATGACACTCGAATACGACCCAAACCGTTCAGCTCATATCGCTCTCGTTCAGTACGAAGACGGCGAAAAACGTTATATCATTGCTCCTAACGGTCTTAAAGTAGGCGACACTGTAAGAAGCGGTGCAGACGCTGACATCAAAGCCGGCAACGCTCTCGCTCTCTCAGATATACCAGTTGGTACTTTCATCCATAACATTGAACTCTATCCTGGCAAGGGCGCTCAGCTCGTTCGTTCAGCCGGAAATATGGCTCAGCTTATGGGTAAAGAAGCTAATTACGCTCTCGTAAGACTTCCATCAGGCGAAATGAGAAAAATTGCTGTAAACTGCAAGGCTACTATCGGTCAGGTCGGAAATATCGACCACGAAAATGTTAATTACGGTAAAGCCGGCCGCACACGTCATATGGGCTGGAGACCTACTGTAAGAGGTTCTGTTATGAACCCATGCGACCACCCGCACGGCGGCGGTGAAGGTAAATCTCCTGTAGGCCGTCCGGGTCCTGTTACTCCATGGGGCAAGCCTGCACTCGGCTATAAAACTCGTAAGAAACACAACCGTTCAGATAAGTTCATAGTAAAACGCAGAAACGGTAAATAATTAAAGCCTGAAGGGAGGAAACTTATAATGAGCAGAAGCATCAAAAAAGGCCCTTACGTTCAGGAGGTTCTTTTTAAAAGAGTTGAACAGATGAATGCTGCCGGCGAAAAGAAAGTCCTTAAAACATGGAGCCGTTCATCTACTATTTTCCCTGAATTTGTAGGCCACACTTTCGCAGTTCATGACGGCCGCAAACATGTACCGGTTTATGTTACTGAAGATATGGTTGGTCATAAACTCGGCGAATTTGCTCCGACCAGAACTTACAGAGGTCACGCAGGTTCAAAAACATCAAATAACGGTAAGAAATAGCGGAAGGAGGCATTTTTAATCATGGAAGCAAGAGCATATCTCAGAAATGCCCGCATTGCACCTCGTAAAGTGCAGATAGTTCTCGACCTCATCAGAGGTAAAGATACTGACGTTGCTATGGCTACTCTTATTCATACACCAAAGGCTGCCTGCGAGGACTTGCAGAAGCTTTTGAAGTCCGCTATTGCAAACGCTGAAAATAATCATAACATGGACAAGGATAACCTCTATGTTGCTGAATGTTTCGTTTGCCCAGGACCTATTATGAAGCGTATCATGCCAAGAGCACAGGGCAGAGCTTACAGAATTCTCAAGAGAACATCACACATCACACTCGTTCTTAAAGAAAAAGAATAATCCCAAGGAGGTTTAAAAATGGGCCAGAAAGTAAATCCACACGGTTTCCGTGTCGGCGTTATTAAAGATTGGGATTCACGCTGGTATGCGAATAAAGCTGATTTCGGCGATACACTGGTTGAGGACTACAATGTTCGTAACTATATCAAAAAGAACTTGTATGCTGCTGGTGTTCCAAGAATCGAAATCGAAAGATTCGCTGACAAGGTAAGAATCCACATCCACTGCGCAAAGCCGGGTATCGTTATCGGCAGAGGCGGTGCTGAAATAGAAAAACTTCGTCTTCAGCTCGAAAAAATGATGGGCAAACAGGTTTCTGTAAACATCGTTGAAGTTAAACAGCCTGACCTTAATGCTCAGCTCGTTGCTGAAAAAATTGCTCTCGACCTCGAGAACAGAATCTCATTCAGACGTGCTATGAAACAGTCAATCGGCCGTGCTATGCGTCTCGGTGCAAAGGGTATCAAAACAAGAGTTTCAGGTCGTCTCGGCGGTGCTGAAATCGCAAGAGCTGAAAGCTATAATGAAGGTACTATCCCGCTCCAGACTATCAGAGCTGATATCGACTACGGTACAGCTGAAGCTCATACAACTTATGGCCGTCTTGGCGTAAAGGTTTGGATATACAGAGGCGAAGTACTCAAGGGTGAAGTTTCCGCTGAAAAATCAAATAACAGCGAAAAACCTAAAAGACGCCGCAATGACAATAACAGAAACGGCGGCTACAAGCCAAGAAACGCTAAGAGAGAAGGAGGTAATCAGTAATGCTGCTTCCAAAGAAAGTTAAGTACCGTCGTGTACACAGAGGTCGTATGACCGGTAAGGCTTACAGAGGCAACACTGTTGCATACGGCGATTTCGGCCTTCAGGCTCTTGAACCTGCATGGATTACATCCAATCAGATAGAATCTGCCCGTATCGCTATGACTCGTTATATTAAGCGTGGCGGTCAGGTATGGATTAAGATTTTCCCTGACAAGCCAATCAGTAAAAAACCTATGGGTACTCGTATGGGTTCCGGTAAAGGTGCTCCTGAATACTGGGTTGCTGTCGTAAAACCAGGCAGAGTTTTATTCGAAATTCAGGGCGTTTCAGAAGAAACTGCAAGAGAAGCTATGCGTCTTGCTATGCATAAGCTTCCTATCAAATGCAAATTCGTCACAAAAACTACAGAAGGAGGCGAGCAGTAATGAAGGCAACAGAACTCAGAGAACTCTCAATAGCTGAACTCAACGAAAAGCTTGATGACCTCAAGAAAGAACTTTTCAATCTCCGCTTTCAGCTTGCTGTAAACCAGCTCGAAAATACAGCTCGTCTTAAGTCTGTTAAGAAGGATATTGCACGTGTTAAAACTGTCCTTCGTGAACAGGAACTGGCACAGTAAGAAAGGGAGGATTTAGCTAATGGCTGAGAGAAACCTTAGAAAAACAAGAGTCGGCAAGGTTGTAAGCGATAAAATGGATAAAACTGTTGTCGTTGCCATCGCTGACAATGTAAAGCATCCGCTTTATAAGAAAATCGTTAAGCGTACTGTTAAGTTCAAGGCTCATGATGAAAAGAACGAATGCAGAATCGGTGACAGAGTTGAAATAATGGAAACTCGTCCGCTCTCTAAGGATAAAAGATGGAGAGTCGTAAATATACTCGAAAGAGCTAAGTAATCTAAACTGAATATATATCAGATTCATTTCTGATTTTTTGATTTCTGGAAGGAGGAATATAGCTGTGGTACAGATGCAGACTTATCTGAAGGTTGCAGATAACACAGGTGCTAAGGAACTTATGTGTATCAGAGTTCTCGGCGGTACCCGCAGAAAATATGCCAATATCGGCGACGTTGTCGTAGCTTCTGTTAAGAAAGCAACACCCGGTGGTGTTGTTAAAAAAGGCGACGTTGTTAAAGCAGTTATCGTTCGTTCGGCAAAAGGTTTGAGAAGAGAAGACGGTACTTATATCCGCTTCGACGAAAACGCTGCCGTTATTATCAAAGAAGACAAAAACCCGAAGGGTACCCGTATTTTCGGACCAGTGGCAAGAGAACTCCGTGACAAGGAATATATGAAAATATTAAGCCTTGCTCCGGAAGTACTTTAATGGAGGTGTCATGATGAGCAAGGTTCACGTTAAAACAGGTGACACAGTTGTTCTGCTTACAGGTAAGGACAGCGATAAGTATATCGATGCCTCCGATAAGAGCAAGGGCAGAAAAACAGGTAAGGTTCTCGAAGTTTCCAACAAGGAAAACAAGGTTATCGTTGAAGGTATAAACTTCGTTACAAAGCACGTAAAACCAAGAATGATGGGTCAGTCAGGCTCAATCGTTCAGGCAGAAGCTCCGGTCTTTGCTTCCAAGGTTCAGCTCGTTTGCCCTAAATGCGGCAAGCCTACAAGAGTTGGCCACGAAATGGACGGCAAGAACTCTTTGAGAATCTGCAAGAAGTGCGGAGAAAAATTCTAATTCAGGAGGAGATAGACATGGCTAGATTAAAAGATTATTATAATAGCAGTGTAGCTCCTGCTATGATGAAGAAGTTCGGCTATAAAAGCGTTATGCAGATACCAAAGCTCGATAAGGTCGTTATCAATGTAGGTGCCGGTGAAGCAAGAGAAAACTCTAAAGTAATCGACGCTATCATGAATGACCTCGCTGCTATCACAGGTCAGAAGCCTATCGTCTGCAAGGCTAAAAAATCAATCGCTAACTTCAAGCTTCGTGAAGGTATGCCTATCGGCGTTAAAGTTACCCTCAGAAGCGACAATATGTACGAATTCGTTGACAGACTCTTCAATGTCGCTTTCCCTCGTGTTCGTGACTTCAGAGGCATCAACGGAAATTCATTCGACGGCAGAGGAAATTATTCAACCGGTATCAAGGAACAGCTCATTTTCCCTGAAATCGAATACGATAAAATCGATAAGGTAAGAGGTATGGATATCAACTTCATTACTACTGCCAAGACTGATGAAGAAGCAAAAGAACTGCTGACTCTGCTCGGCGCTCCTTTTGCAAAGTAATAAAAGGGAGGAATATATAAACAATGGCTAAAAAGGCAATGGTTTTAAAACAGCAGAAAACTCCCAAATATTCCACTCGTGCATACAACAGATGCAAAATTTGTGGAAGACCGCATGCTTATCTCAGAAAATTCGGTGTATGCCGTATCTGTTTCAGAGAACTGGCTCAGGACGGTCAGATTCCGGGTGTTAAGAAAGCAAGCTGGTAAAAGTACAAAAGGAGGTCATTCGGCATGCAAATTACTGATACAATAGCAGATATTCTGACAAGAATTCGTAATGCGAATTCTGCTAAGCACGCTACGGTTGACGTTCCCGCTTCCAATGTAAAGAAAGCTATTACTCAGATTCTCGTTGATGAGGGTTATGTAAAAAGCTATCAGGTCATTGAAGACGGCAAACAGGGTATCATCAGAATTACTCTCAAATACGGTGAAAACAAAACTCCTGTTATTACCGGTCTCAGAAGAGTGTCAAAACCGGGCTTGCGTATATATTCAAGCTGCGAGGATATGCCAAAGGTTAGAAAAGGTCTTGGTATCGCTGTAGTTTCTACTTCAAAGGGAATTATGACTGATAAAAAGGCTCGTGAACTTAATGTAGGCGGCGAAATCCTTGCATTCGTATGGTAAGAAGGAGGAACATTAAATGTCAAGAATAGGCAGAATGCCAATCAGTGTTCCGGCAGGTGTTGAAGTTAAAAACGTAAACAATCTTCTTACTGTCAAGGGAACAAAGGGCGAAATTACAAAACAGTTCTCTCATGAACTCACTATAGATGTTGCTGACGGCGTAATCACTGTTACACGTCCTTCAGACGACAAAATGCATAAATCTCTGCATGGTCTTACAAGAACACTTATTCACAACATGGTTGTAGGCGTAACAGAAGGTTACTCCAAAACCCTCGAAATCGAAGGTGTCGGCTACCGTGCTGCAAAACAGGGCAAGAACCTCGTTATGAACCTCGGTTATTCACATCAGGTTATAATGGAGGAAAAAGACGGCATTACTATTGATGTTCCGCAGCCAAACAAAATCGTTATCAACGGTATCGACAAACAGGCTGTAGGTCAGTTCGCTGCCGAAGTTCGTGAAAAACGTCTTCCGGAACCTTACAAGGGCAAGGGCATCAGATACGCTGGTGAACATATCGTCCGTAAGGAAGGTAAAGCCGGTAAGGGTAAAAAATAATAAAAGGAGTGTATTGCAATGGTTAAAAAGCCAGACAGTAATAAAGCCAGAGAAGCCAGACATCGCAGAGTTCGTGCTAAGATTTCCGGCACTCCGGAATGCCCACGCCTTAATGTTTTCCGTTCATCAAAACATATCTATGCTCAGATTATTGACGATGTAAACGGTGTTACTCTTGCTTCTGCTTCAAGTCTTTCAAAGGATTTCGATGCAAACGGCGGTAACAAGGAAGGCGCTCGCAAAGTCGGTGAGATGATTGCCAAGGCAGCTCAGGATAAGGGTATTTCTGAAGTTGTTTTCGACAGAGGCGGTTATCTTTATCATGGCCGTGTGAAAGAGCTTGCAGAAGGTGCTCGTGAAAACGGTCTCAAGTTCTAAAAAGGGAGGTAAATGCTTTGTCTATTATAGATGCTTCAACTCTGGAACTTTCAGAAAAGGTTGTTTCAATTAACAGAGTTTCAAAAACTGTTAAGGGCGGCCGTATAATGAAATTCTCCGCTCTCGTTGTTGTCGGCGACGGCAACGGCATTGTAGGCTTCGGTATCGGTAAATCAGGTGAAGTTCCTGACGCTATCCGCAAGGGTATCGAAGATGCCAAGAAAAATCTTATAAGAATTTCTCTCAAGGGTACTACAATCCCTCACGAAATCGTTGGCAAGTTCGGTGCCGGCAGAGTTCTTATGAAACCAGCTGCACCTGGTACCGGCGTTATCGCTGGCGGCCCTGTTCGTGCTGTTGTTGAAATGGCAGGTATCAAGGATATCAGAACTAAATCCCTGCGTTCAAACAATCCCTGCAATGTTGTAAGAGCTACTATTGAAGGTCTTTCTTCATGCGTTTCCGCTGCGGAAGTTGCTGAAAAGAGAGGCAAATCCGTTAAGGAAATTTTAGGTTAAGGGGGTTGCCGAAATGTCTAAGAAAATCACTCTCGTGAAAAGTCTTATAGGCAGAAAAGATGACCAGATAGCTACTGCTAAATCTCTCGGTCTTAAAAAAGTCGGTGATTTTACTCAGCAGCCTGACAACGCTCAGACAGAAGGTAAAATCAAGAAAATTATTCACCTCATCAAGGTTGAAGAAGCTTAATAATTATTATCGGCAAGGAGGTGTGTAAACACATGAAACTGCATGAATTATCACCAGCAAACGGTTCTGTAAAGGACGTTAAGCGTGTAGGCAGAGGCCACGGCTCAGGTAACGGCAAAACTGCCGGCAAAGGTCACAAGGGTCAGAATGCACGTTCAGGCGGCGGCGTAAGAATCGGCTTTGAAGGCGGTCAGATGCCTCTCACAAGACGTATCCCTAAGAGAGGTTTCAACAATATCTTCGCTAAAACCTATACCGTTATCAATGTATCAGACCTTAACAAATTCAAGGATGGTACTGTTGTTGATACAGAACTTCTCAAGGCTGCAGGCGTAATCAAAAAAGCTAATGACGGAGTCAAGGTTCTCGGAAACGGTGAACTCACCTCAAAGAATCTCACTGTAAAGGCAATCAAGTTTTCCCAGACTGCAATTGAAAAAATAGAAAAGGCTGGCGGGAAAGCTGAGGTGATGTAATGTGCTGGAAACCATCAGAAATGCTTGGAAAACTCAAGACCTGAGGAAAAAAATCCTTTACACATTATTTATCATCGTCATCTTCCGTATAGGAAGCGTTATCCCTGCTCCTTTCCTCGATGCTTCAGTTATTGCAGAGTGGATGGGAACAAATGCTACAAACGGCAACTTTCTTAATTATCTCGATACACTGACAGGCGGTGCTTTGTCAAAGGCGACTATATTCTCCTTGTCAATTACACCTTTTATCAATGCATCGATTATCATTCAGCTTCTGACATATGCAATTCCTCCTCTGGAACGTCTTTCAAAAGAAGGCACAGAGGGAAGAAAGAAAATTGACAAGATATCCGCATTCGTTTCCCTTGCACTCGGAATATTCATGTCATTCGCATATTATCTCACTATGAGAAATGCAGGAGCTGTAACCTATACAACAGGCTGGGAGGGCGTTTTCGCCGCAGCAGCCATAATGCTCGTGTTTATCGCAGGTTCTACTCTTATAGTATGGCTCGGAAACAGAATCAATGAAAACGGTGTCGGAAACGGTGTTTCAATAATCCTTTTCGCCGGAATCATAGCAAGAATCCCGACTGATATAGTTTCTACCATAAAAATTGCTATAGATGAACCAAACCCTTATGCATTTGTTGCAGTCTTTGTACTTGTAATGTTCGTTGCAATGATTGCTTTCATAGTTTTTATGAACAATGCAGAACGCCGTATCCCTGTTCAGTATGCAAAACGTGTTGTTGGCAGAAAACAGTACGGCGGTCAGAGTACCCATATTCCGGTAAAAGTCTGCATGAGCGGTGTAATGCCTATCATCTTTGCTATGGCATTCCTTTCACTTCCGGCTACAATCAGTATGTTCGTACCGGTTGCAGATGACCCGACTACATGGGGCGAAAAATTTTATTACTATTTCATAAGATTTTTCAGCACAAACAGCGTTCCTTACGCAATTCTTTATTTCATTCTCATAATTGCGTTCAACTATTTCTATGTTTCAATGCAGTATAATCCGATAGAAATTGCCAATAATCTTCGTCAGCAGAACGGCGGCATACCTGGCATACGTCCTGGTAAACCAACATCTGACTATATCCAGAGAGTACTTTCAAAAATAACTCTCGTAGGTGCATTCTTCCTCGGTGTTATAGCGATTTTCCCGATATTCTTCTCAATGGCTTATCCTGACCTCAGCGGTCTTTCAATGGGAGGAACTTCTATCCTTATCGTTGTAAGTGTTGCATTGGAAACAGTTCGTACAATGGAATCTCAGATGATGATGCGTCATCATAAAGGCTTTCTCGAATAAGGAGGGTTCGTTTTATGAATATTATTCTTTTGGGTGCACCGGGTGCAGGAAAGGGAACTCAGGCAGAGGTTATCTCATCAGCTCTGAATATCCCGCAGATTTCAACAGGAAACATTCTGCGTGAAGCAGTTAAGAACGGCACTGAATACGGCATCAAGGCAAAAGCTGCGATGGAAAGCGGTGCATTGGTTTCCGATGATATAGTAATCGGTATCCTCAAGGACAGAATTGCTATGGATGACTGCAAGAACGGATTTATCCTCGACGGCTTCCCGAGAACTGTTCCTCAGGCTGAAGCTCTTGACAAAATGGGAGTTCAGATTGATAAAGTCGTTGAAATATTCGTTCCGGACGAAACTATCAAACAGAGAGTTTCAGGCAGACGTGTATGCGAAAAATGCGGTGCTACCTATCATATCGACTTCAAACCTTCAAAAACTGAAGGCAAATGCGATAAATGTGACGGAAACACCATTATCCGTAAGGATGACAAGCCTGAAACAGTTCTTGAACGCCTTTCTGTTTATCATGAACAGACTGCTCCGCTCAAGGATTATTACAGCAAACAGGGCAAGCTTGTAACAGTAACAGGTCAGGAAAAAGTAGAAGATACTTCTGCTCTGACTCTTAAAGCTGTAGGAGCAAAATAATTATGATTTCAGTAAAATCAAAAACCGACCTTGCTAAAATGCGTGTTGCCGGACAGATTGCCGGCGGTGCGTTGAAGCTTGCCGGTGAATCAATAAAGGCAGGTATGACCACTGCCCATCTGGACAAGATTGTTCATGACTATATTGTAAAGCACGGTGCAGTTCCTTCATTCTTAGGATACGGAGGATTTCCTGCAAGTGCCTGCATCTCAATCAACAATGAGGTCATTCACGGTATCCCTTCCCACAGCAGAAAAATCAAGGAAGGCGATATCGTAAGCGTTGATGTCGGTGCTTATATCGACGGTTTTCATGGCGACACCTGTGCAACATTCGGTGTCGGAAAAATTTCTGATGAAGCTCAGGCTCTGCTCGATGTTACTGAAGCAAGTCTTTATCATGCAATCTCAATTGCAAAGCCTGATATAAGAATAGGTGATATTGGTCACGCTGTCGAGGAATACTGTACCTCAAGAGGATACGGAATCGTAAGACAGTACTGCGGCCACGGCGTAGGCAGAAAACTCCATGAATCACCGGAAGTCCCAAACTATGGAACTCCAGGCAGAGGTCCGAGACTTGTTGCCGGTATGACTATTGCAATCGAACCTATGATAACCCAGAAAGGCGAAGATGTAAGAGTTCTTGGCAACGGCTGGACTGTCGTTTCAACAGACGGTTCACTTTCAGCTCATTTTGAGCATACAATCGCAATAACTCCCGAAGGTGCAGTGATTCTTACAAGACCTTGACGGAGGACGGATTTGTGAATGTAGAAAAAGGATTGGTTGTAAAGGCAACCGCAGGTCGTGATATCAATTCATATTTTGTAGTAGTCAGTGCAGACGATAAATTCGCATTCATCGCAGACGGAAAATCAAGAAAACTTGCAAAACCCAAACGCAAGAATGTAAAGCATTTAAGCCCTACTTCAAAAATCCTGTGTATTGACGAAATAACTGATAAACAGCTCAGAAGAGCATTGAAAGAAAGCGGAGGGAAGTAATTTGTCTAAAGAAGATGTAATCGAAGTGGAAGGTACTGTGCTTGAAGCTCTGCCTAATGCAATGTTTCAGGTGGAACTCCAGAACGGTCATAAGATTCTCGCCCATGTGTCGGGAAAACTCAGAATGAACTATATAAGAATAGTTCCGGGAGATAAAGTGACTATCGAAATGTCACCATATGACCTCTCAAAAGGAAGAATTACCTGGAGAGCTAAGTAGAATACGGTATTTTCTCCATGATGTAAGGAGGTATTTTCAATGAAAGTCAGACCTTCAGTTAAACCTATCTGCGAAAAATGCAAGGTTATTAAACGTAAAGGAAAAATAATGGTTATCTGCGAAAACCCGAAGCATAAACAGCGTCAGGGCTAATATAGCAGAACAAGAGTCACGCTTTTCGTGACATCTATAAACGGAGGTGCAATGTATTAATGGCTAGAATTGCTGGTGTTGACCTGCCAAAAAACAAAAGAGCTGAAATCGGCTTGACATATATATATGGTATCGGTCGTACAACTGCTTCAAAGATTCTCAAGGAAACAGGCGTTAATCCTGACACAAGAATCAAGGATCTCAGTGAAGATGATGTAGCTAAGCTGCGTGAATATATCGACAAGAACTGCAACGTTGAAGGTGACCTTCGCCGTGAAGTTGCTCTTAATATCAAGAGACTTGTTGAAATCGGCTGCTACCGTGGTGTCCGTCACCGCAAGGGTCTCCCTGTAAGAGGTCAGCGTACAAAGACCAATGCAAGAACACGCAAGGGTCCTGTAAAGACTATCGCTAACAAGAAGAAGTAAGGAGGTTATGAACAATGGCTCAGAAGAAAAAAGTTACTGCAATCAGAAGACGCAGAGAACGTAAGAATATTGAAAGCGGCGCTGTTCATATCCAGTCTACTTTCAACAATACAATCATCACTATCAGTGATAACCAGGGTAATGTAATTTCCTGGGCAAGTGCCGGAGAACTCGGTTTCAGAGGTTCTAAGAAATCAACTCCATTCGCTGCTCAGTCAGCTGCTGAAACTGCTGCAAAGGCTGCAATGGAACATGGTCTTAAATCAGTTGAAGTTTACGTAAAAGGTCCTGGTTCAGGCCGTGAAGCTGCTATCAGAGCTTTGCAGACTGTTGGTCTTGAAGTAAAAATGATTAAAGATGTTACTCCAATCCCGCACAACGGATGCCGTCCTCCTAAGAGAAGACGTGTCTAATTTAACGGAGGTGAAATTATTATGGCAGTAAATAAAGATCCGATTCTTAAAAGATGCAGAACATTAGGCATAAGCCCGATGGTAATGGGTATTGCTAAGGAATCAAAGCGTAACCCTAACGCTAACAGCAGAAAAAAAGTTTCTGAATATGGTCTTCAGCTCAGAGAAAAACAGAAGCTTAAATTCATATATGGTATGCTCGAAAAACAGTTCTATCACTACTATGAAATAGCTTCAAAAATGCCTGGTAAAACAGGTGCAAACCTTATAACACTGCTCGAAAGCAGACTCGACAACGTTGTTTTCAGAATGGGTCTCGCTCTTACAAGACGTGAAGCAAGACAGCTCGTTGTTCATAATCACTTCACTGTAAACGGCAAAAAGGTTAATATCCCTTCATACCGTGTAAAGGAAGGCGACGTTATAGCTCTTGCAGAAAACAGCAAGTCAAGTGCTAAATTCAAGGAAGTTGTTGAACTCACAGCCGGCCGCACAATACCGCTCTGGCTTGATGTAAACAAGGAAGCCCTTTCTGCTACAGTAAATCGTATGCCAGCTATGGAAGATATCGATTACGAAGTAGAAGTTCATCTCATCGTTGAGTTGTACTCTAAATAATTTTAATTTTTGCTGGGTCAGTTTGTTATATCCAATAACCGCAAAAGTGATTGTGAATCAGGAGGGTTTTTAATGTTAGAGAGAATAGAAAAACCGGAAATAGATACAGTCGAGCTGAAAAGCGATGGTAAATACGGTAAATTCGTACTGTCTCCGCTTGAACGTGGATATGGAATTACGTTGGGCAACAGCCTCAGACGTGTATTACTCTCCTCGCTGCCCGGTGTTGCTGTAAATTCAGTTAAAATTGATGGAGTACACCACGAACTGTCTACAATTCCGGGTGTAAAAGAAGATGTTACCGAGATAATTCTTGCAATAAAAGGTCTTACCGCCAAGCTTTACGGTGATGGCCCGAAAACAGTTTATATCGAGGCGGAAGGTGAATGTGAAGTAACTGCCGGAGATATCAAAACAGATTCTGAAGTTGATATCCTCGACCCAGGTATGCATATCGCTACTCTCGGCAAAGATGCAAAGCTTTACATGGAAATCACCATCGACAGAGGCAGAGGCTACGTTTCGGCTGAACGCAACAAACAGCTCATATCCATGCCGATAGACGTTATCGCTGTTGACAGTATCTATACACCTGTCCTTAAAGTAAACTATCAGGTTGATGATACACGTCTTGGTCAGGTTACCGACTATGATAAGCTTACAATCGAGATTTGGACTGACGGTACAATCTCCGCTAAGGAAGCTCTGTCGCAGGCAGCCAATCTCCTCAACGAGCATCTGAAGCTGTTCATTGACCTCTCAGAGGAATCATGCATAGCTGAAGTATTAGTCGAAAAAGATGATAAAGGAAAAGAAAAAATCCTTGAGATGACCATTGAGGAACTTGACTTATCCGTTCGTTCATTCAACTGTCTTAAACGTGCCGGAATCAATACCGTTGACGACCTTATCAACAAGTCTGAAGAGGAAATGATGAAGGTGCGTAATCTGGGTAAGAAATCATTCGATGAAGTTAAGGAAAAACTGAAATCTCTCGGATTCGATTTGAGCTCGGAAGAAGAATAATCCAGAAATTTATAGTATGCGTTCGGCACTTTCTCGCATACCGTTCATAATATAAAGTTATAAAAGGAGTGATTTTCAATGGCTGGTACAAGAAAGCTTGGCAGAACAACTGACCATAGAAAGGCAATGCTCAGAGCTATGGTTACTTATCTGCTTGAAAACGGTCAGATTGAAACAACCGTAACCAGAGCTAAGGAAGTACGTTCCGTTGCTGAAAAAATGATTACAATCGGCAAGAATAATGACCTCCACTCCAAGCGTCAGGTTTTGTCATACGTTACTAAGGAATCCGTTGCAAAGAAGCTTTTTGATGAAATTTCACCAAAATATGCTGACAGAAACGGCGGTTACACACGTATAATCAAGACTGGTCCACGTCGTGGCGATGCTGCTGAGATGGCAATTATTCAGCTTGTTTAATAAATAATCAAAATTAATAAAGGGATATCTGATATTTTTTCAGATATCCTTTTTTTATTGCGGTATAATAACGCAAATTCCACAACAAAATTTTATGATTGAAAATATGGGATTTTGATTATATTTTGTAGGGGCGACCATCGGTCGCCCGTTAGCTTCACCGGAATTTCAGGCGGGCGACCAATGGTCGCCCCTACATAAAAATAAAAAAATTTTTTATAAAACACTTGACAAATGTATTGCTTTATGCTAATATATGAACAGATATTCATATGATAATATGAGGAGGCGTTCTGTAAATGACTGAAAAAAATAATGCTCCATGCTGTGTACATGACGATATCATAAATAAAGTAAAACCTGAAATCCCAAAAGATGAAACCCTTTACGACCTCGCAGAGCTTTTTAAGGTTTTCGGAGATTCAACAAGAATAAAAATACTCTATATCCTGTTTGAATCAGAACTTTGTGTAGGTGATATCGCCCAGCTCCTCGGAGTAACTCAGACAGCTGTTTCACATCAGCTCAGAATCCTTAAAGTAAATAAGCTGGTCAAATTCCGTAAGGAAGGCAAGGTAGTCTTCTATTCTTTGGCTGATGACCATGTTTATAAAATTATCAATCAGGGTATGGAACATATCCTTGAATAAAATTTATTTTGGAGGTATTTTTTTATGAAAAAAGTATTCAAACTCGTTGACCTTGACTGTGCAAACTGTGCTCAGAAAATGGAAGATGCCATCAACAAAATTGACGGCGTTGAAGAAGCTACTGTAAGCTTTATGACTCAGAAACTCACTATTACAGCAGATGATGACAGATTCGATGAAATAATGAAAAAAGTAGTAAAAGCCTGCAAAAAAGTAGAGCCTGACTGCGAAATCAAATTATAATGAAGAAAACATTCTGGGATAAAATTGCATTCGCATATGATACGGCTGAAAAGTTAAACAACGCAGCATATGTAAAAATGCTTGATGAAATATATGAACTTATACCAGAAGGCAGTAATGTTCTCGAATGTGCAGGCGGTACAGGAACAATATCCGTTAAAATAGCCGATAAGGCTGAAAAAATTATGTGTACTGATATGTCATTCAATATGCTTAAATATGCAAAGCGTAAGGCTGAAAAAAACAATATCAGCAATATAAGCTTTGCAGAATCTGATATAATGAACCTTGATTATAAATCAGAAACATATGATGCTGTAATAGCGGCAAATGTACTGCATTTGCTCGATGAGCCTGAAAAGGCTGTAAAAGAGCTTATGAGAGTAGTGAAAAAAGGCGGAATACTCATTCTTCCTACATTTCTCACAGCACATACAGGAGCATTTTCGGATTTGCTTATAAAGGTTTATAAATTTCTGGGATTTAATCCTAAAAAAGGTTATGACGAAGATAAATACATAAATATGCTTAAAGCTTGCAATGCAGGAGATTTTAAAATGAAATTCATAAAAGGAAAAATTCCGGTAGGTCTTGCTGTATTCTGTAAGCAGTAAATAATTCAACGGAGGCATAACAATGAGCAGAAAACAGAAAAAAATGCTTGTAAGAATTATAATAAGCTTCATTCTTATGATAGCAGTGAAAATTATAAATCCTGATGGCATTGCCACAATAATAGCATACCTCGTTCCATATGCAGTTATAGGCTGGGATATTCTCTGGAAATCTGTAAGAAATATATGTCATGGACAGATATTTGATGAAAATTTCCTTATGGCAGTTGCAACTATCGGTGCAATGTGTACCGGTGATTTTTCAGAGGGCGTTACAGTTATGCTGTTTTATCAGGTGGGAGAGCTGTTTCAGAGTTATGCCGTCGGACGTTCAAGAAAATCAATTTCCTCTCTTATGGATATCCGTCCGGATTACGCCAACATTGAAAGAGATAATCAGATAGTTCAGGTTGACCCTGAAGAAGTTTCAGTCGGCGATATCATTATTATAAAACCGGGTGAAAAAATTCCTCTTGACGGCGTAATCCGTGAGGGAAATTCAACAGTCGATACTTCAGCTCTTACAGGTGAATCAGTTCCGAGAGAACTCGCTGAAGGCGATGATGTAATAAGCGGCTGTATCAATCTCAGCGGAATGCTTAAAGTTCAGGTAACAAAGGAATTTGGCGAATCAACTGTATCAAAAATACTTGACCTTGTTGAAAATTCAAGCTCCAAAAAAGCAAAAGCTGAAAATTTTATTACCAAATTTGCAAGATACTATACACCATGCGTGGTAATAGGTGCGGTACTGCTTGCAGTTATACCTCCTCTTGTTACAGGCGGAAACTGGAGCGACTGGATTCACAGAGCCTTGATATTTCTTGTAATTTCATGCCCTTGTGCATTGGTTATTTCAGTGCCTCTCAGCTTTTTCGGCGGTATCGGCGGAGCTTCAAAATGCGGTATACTCGTAAAAGGCGGAAATTATCTTGAAGTTCTTGCAAATACTGAAATAGTAGTTTTCGATAAGACAGGAACTCTTACAAAGGGAGTTTTCAATGTTACAGCAATTCATCCTGATATTATATCAGAAAATGAACTTGTTGAAACAGCGGCTCTTGCAGAAAGCTATTCAAATCACCCTATTTCAAACTCTCTTAAAAATGAGTATGGCAGGGAAATTGATAAAAGCCGTGTAAAAGATGTTGAGGAAATCGCAGGTCATGGCGTAAAGGCTGTTATTGA
>DJFA01000108.1:0-685 GCA_002431975.1 Ruminococcus sp. UBA5884 | reverse complement strand
TGTCATCATGTCGGAACAACTGTCCATGTGGCAATTGAAGGAAAATATGTCGGTCATATCGTTATTTCAGATGAGCTTAAAAATGATTCTAAACAGGCAATTTCAATGCTTAAACAGCATGGTATCAGAAAAACTGTAATGCTTACCGGAGATGCAAAGGCAGTAGGCGAAAATACTGCAAAATTACTTAACATTGATGAGGTTTATACAGAACTTCTTCCGGCTGATAAGGTTGAAAAAGTTGAAAAGCTTCTGAATGAAAAATCAGAAAAGGGCAAGCTTGCATTTGTCGGTGACGGAATCAATGATGCACCGGTGCTTTCAAGAGCCGATATAGGTATAGCTATGGGTGCTATGGGTTCAGATGCAGCAATTGAAGCCGCTGATATAGTTCTTATGGACGATAGTCCTTCAAAAATTGCAACAGCCATTGATATTTCAAAGAGAACTCTTAAAATAGTATATCAGAATATTATTTTTGCACTTGCAGTAAAAGCAATAGTTCTTATAATGGGAGCATTGGGAGTTGCGACAATGTGGGAGGCTGTATTTGCAGATGTAGGCGTATCAGTAATAGCTATTCTCAATGCAATGAGAGCATTGAAAGTAAAAGAACGCCAATTCGACAACAAAATTTTTTAATTGAAAATATGGGATTTTCATTATATTTTGTAGGGGCGAACTA
>DJFA01000109.1:7535-37989 GCA_002431975.1 Ruminococcus sp. UBA5884 | reverse complement strand
TGTTAAAAATGTCGATTGGTGAAACCGGAACAAGCTTTGTAACAATATACAAAAACCCCTCTGAAAAATCCAGAGGGGCATAATATTATCAACAAAAATCAGTCCTCAATGAATACAAGGAAAGCTCTGTAAGCCATATAAGTATCAATTTTTGATACTATTTCATATGGAGCGTGCATTGAAAGAACAGGCACTCCTACATCTATTGTATCAACATCAAGATTTGCAATATAAGCTGCAACTGTTCCGCCGCCGCCCATATCAACTTTTCCGAGTTCGCCTGTCTGCCAGATAACATTGTTTTTATCAAGAAGATTTCTTACACGTCCGGTAAATTCTGCTGAAGCATCAGATGTGCCGGATTTTCCTCTTGCACCTGTAAACTTTGTAACAGCAACGCCATAATTGATATAGCAGCAGTTGCGTTTTTCAAGAACATCAGGGAATGTCGGGTCAAATGCAGCATTTACATCAGCTGAAAGGCATTCAGACCTTGAAAGAACAGTTCTGCCGTTAGTACCGAAATCTTCAGCAAGGTCTTCAACGAAGAATTTGAGATATGATGACTGAAGACCGGTATTGCCGTCACTTCCTGTTTCCTCCTTGTCAGTAAGGATAACAACGGCAGTCTTTTTAAGATTTTTAGCCTTTACAGCAGCCATAAGAGCGGTATATGCACAAACTCTGTCATCATGGCCGTATGAGCCAATCATACTTCTGTCAAAACCGATATCCTTAGCCTTGAAAGCCGGAACTGCTTCAAGTTCAGCAGAAAGGAAATCAGCTTCACAGATACCGTATTTTTCGTTAAGGATTTTAAGGATATTGAGTTTTACAAGCTCGCTGCCCTCATCATCTTTAAAAGGTCTTGAACCGATAAGGAGATTAAGCTCCTCACCTTTTATGCCGTTTGCAAGATTACGTTTTACCTGTTCAGTTGCAAGGTGCGGCAGAAGGTCTGTAATACAGAATACAGGGTCATTTTCATCTTCACCGATATTTACAGTAATTTTTGAATTATCAGATTTAACTATAACTCCATGGAGTGACATAGGAATAGTAGTCCACTGATATTTTTTAATTCCGCCATAGTAATGAGTTTTAAAGAGAGCAAGTTCATTATCCTCATATACAGGGCACTGTTTAAGGTCAAGTCTTGGAGAATCGATATGAGCAGCACATATTCTCACACCATTTTCAACTGATTCAGTACCAATAACTGAGAGAATTACAGCCTTGCCTCTGTTGCATCTGTAAATTTTGTCACCGGCTTTAAGTTTCATGCCTGTTTTATATTCAACAAAGCCGTTTTTCTCTATCAGGTCAATAACATAGTTTACAGCTTCACGTTCAGTTTTTGCAGCATTAAGGAAATTTTTATATTCCTCGCAGAACTTATCGCATTTTTTTATTTCATCGTCCTTGAGGATAATGCCTGCATTTTTTTTCTGATAGAAAAGTTTTTCCTTCAGTTCCTTTGCTGAAAGTTTTTCCTTATCCTTACTCATTATAAATCAATCCTTTCATAATATTATTATATTATTATCATAATTTATATTTTTTATTATAATAATCCCTTACCTTATCAGAAACTTCCTTGGCAATACTGCTGAGATTATCAATATCCTTATTGTTTTTGATTATGAAATCCGAATTATCAATAAAGAATTTTTCATCATGCTGAGAATTTATTCTTTTAAGAGCATCGTCATATGAAATATTGTCACGCTCCATAATTCTTTCGATACGCAGTTCCTTTCTGGATATTACAGATATAATTATATCGCAGAAATCATCTGCACGGCTTTCAAAAAGAGTAGGAGCATCAAGGAGTATAAGTTTTCTGTTCTGTTCAGCGAAAATTCTTATTCTTTCAAGGATTTCTCCTGTAATATAAGGATAGCATATACTGTTTAAGATTTCAAGCTTTGATTTATCTGAAAAGACTATTCTGCCAAGTTTTCTTCTGTCAAGCTGTCCGTCAGGAAGAATTATTTCATCTCCGAATATTTCAGCGAGTTCAGCAAGACATGGTTTGCCTTTTTCGACAACAAATCTTGAAACCATATCCGCATTTATAACAGCAAAACCGTTTTCACGGAATATACGGCATACAGTAGTTTTTCCCGAACCGGTCTGACCGGTAAGACCGATTATCATTACATCTTCAAGACTGTTCATAATGATATCACCTCAAATCCGGCAGCTCTTACAAGACGATTGTATACAGCGAGTCCGACACCGTTTTTCTGCGGCATACGGACATATATTTTTTCAGCACCCCTGTCATCAAGGCTGCGGAGCATAGAAAAAAGATTATGAGCCTGCTGACTGTCAGTATTTCCGTATGAGTATACATTATTTTCATTGTCATCATCAAAAGCCAGAAAATAAACATTGTCAGCTGCATTTTCAGCGACAAATTCCCTGAATTTTTCAGAATCTGAATCTATTATAACAACATCAGCTTTAGGAGAATAATGTTTGTATTTCATACCCGGAGAAGCAGCTTTCTGACCTTTTTTAAGTTCTGAAGTAACCGCACTGTCTATTATGACATTTTCAGCGGTTTCAGAAAGATTTTCAGCTGTAACATATCCGGGACGGAGTATTCTTACAGTATTTTCATCATCAAAGGATATAACAGTTGATTCAACGCCTACAGTACATTCTCCCCCATCAATTATTACAGGGATTCTTCCGTTCATATCCTTGTATACGTGCATTGCAGTAGTAGGACTCGGATATCCTGAACGGTTTGCAGACGGAGCAGCAATAGGTCTGCCTGATAATTCTATAAGTTTTCTTGCACATTCTGAAAGAGGCATTCTTATTCCGACAGTATCAAGACCGCCTGATGTTATATAAGGTATAGTATCCTTTTTAGGCAGTATCATTGTAAGAGGCCCCGGCCAGAATTTTTCTGCGAGTCTGTATGCAAGCTCCGGAATATCGTGGGCAATATCATCAATCATATCCATGCTGCATATATGGACGATAAGCGGATTATCCGAGGGTCTTCCCTTTGCTTCAAATATTTTTCTGACAGCATCTTCATTTTCTGCATCTGCTCCCAGACCATAGACTGTTTCAGTAGGCATTCCCACAACAAAGCCTTTTTTTATCAGTCCGGCAGCATAAAGCAAGTCATCATTGCTGTCTGATATAATTTTAGTTTCATTCATAATAATCAATCTTCCTGCATAGCGAGTTTAGCAGCCTGGTCAGCTGTAGCGAGAGCATCAAAAACTTCATCAAGATTTCCGTTGAGCATATCCTCAAGACGGTATATTGTAAGACCGATTCTGTGGTCAGTAAGTCTTCCCTGCGGATAGTTATAGGTACGAATACGTTCTGAACGGTCACCTGTACCAACCTGCATTCTTCTTTCGGAAGCAATCTTATCATTCTGTTCCTGCTGGAGAGCCTCATAGAGTCTTGAACGCAGAATTTTCATAGCTTTTTCTTTATTTTTATGCTGGCTTCTTTCGTCCTGACATTCAACAACAGTACCTGTAGGCAGATGAGTTATTCTTACAGCAGATTCAGTTTTATTGATATGCTGACCGCCTGCACCGCTTGCTCTGAAAACATCTATTTTAAGGTCGGTAGGATTGATATCAAGTTCAACCTCATCAGCTTCAACCAGAACAGCAACGGTAACTGTAGATGTATGAACTCTGCCCTGAGATTCTGTTTCAGGGACTCTCTGAACTCTGTGAACGCCGCTTTCATACTTAAAGCGTGAATAAGCACCTTCACCCTCTACTGAAAAGCTTACTTCCTTAAAACCTCCGAGTTCAGTCGGATTTGCATTGAGTATTTCAGTTTTCCAGTGTTTTGATTCGGCATACATTGTATACATTCTGTAGAGTGAATTTGCAAAGAGAGAAGCTTCCTCACCGCCTGCACCGCCTCTTATTTCAATGATTACGTTTTTATCATCGTTAGGGTCTTTAGGCAGCAGCAGAACTTTAAGTTCTTCCGTAATTTTCTCCATTTTCTCCTTTGATTCCTCATATTCCATCTGGAGCATTTCCTTGAAATCCTTATCAAGATTTCCGCTGTCGAGGAGTTCCTTTGCTTCATTGAAATCCTTTTCAGTACTGAGGTATTCCCTGTATTTATCAACTATAGGAGTAAGAGTTTTATGCTCACGCATAAGCTGAGTATAAAGCTTGTTATCATTGACAACATTAACATCAGATAATTTTTCATTTATCTCCTCATAATGCTGTTCAGTAAATTTTAATTTTTCAAACATCTGTATACCAGTCCTTTACTTTATATCGTCAGCATGAACGACTTTTTTAATATACTTTTCGATTTTATTTCTTGGAACCATAAATTCCCTTGAACATTTCACACAGCGGAGTTTGAATTCCATGCCGGCTCTTATTACAAACATTTCATTGCAGCCGCACGGATGATTTTTTTTCATTGTAAGTATATCCTTTGGTCTAATATCCATTCAAACCACCCTTTCCAAGATACGTACTCTATATTATAACCTATTTTTTGATTCAAGGCAATAATTTCATAGAATATTTTTTAATCTTACGGCACATCTTATAAATACAGGAGATTAAAATAAAACAAATCTGACAAAATAAAAATTTTAATATTTAAAATAACGCCGATTTGATGGTTATTTAATAAGGAGATGCTTTTATGCTTAAATCAGTAAAGGCTGAATTTGACGGATTTGATTCGGCTGAAGCCGCTTCAAGAAAAATCAGAAAAAATGTAAACGGAATACGAAAAATAAAAATCACTTCACATGGCAAAAATTCCGGAAATGATTATTATTTCAGACTTATTCCGACAGCTGTTGTAACCCAGAACTATATAACAGATACTGTAATATCCCCTGCTGATACATCAGATGAGGCAAAAATTATGCAGACTGCTTTTCTTACTGTAATCTGTACAGAGGAATCAGCTCTTTCAGTCCATAATATCCTTGTATCATCAGGCGGAATGTCCGTTTCATCTGAAACTTTTATTCCATAACAAGTTATATATCTGAAATTTCTCTCATATATTATGATAAGACAGATTTAAAACCGGCTGAAATTGTTCACAGCCGGTAATGTCAACATAAAATGTGGGAGGTAAAAAATGAACAAATTTTATCCGGAAGGCTGTCTTATTCATACAGCTGACAACAGAAATTCCCTGAAATCAGTTTCTGCACTTCAGGATTCAATGATTCAGGGGAAAATTCTTGAGGCTCGTGCAGTAATATGCGACAATGAGCATAATCTTATAGTCGACCTGCCAGACGCAAAGGGAATTATCCCCCGTGAAGAAGGAGCTGTCGGCATTTCTGACGGCTCTACAAGAGATATCGCTCTTATATCAAAAGTCAATAAACCTGTATGTTTCAGGGTTATGAATATTTCAAAAGATGAAAACGGTCAGACCGTTGCATTTCTTTCAAGACGTTCAGTCCAGCAGTCATGCATTGACAACTATATTTCAAAACTCAGTGCCGGAGATATAATTCCTGCAAAGGTAACCCATCTTGAACAATTCGGCTGTTTTGTGGATATCGGCTGCGGAATCCCGTCACTTATACCGATAGATGCTATATCAGTTTCAAGGATATCTCACCCTTCAGACCGATTTACAGTAGGTCAGAATATAAATGTTGCAGTAAAGGCTGTTTCATCTGAAGGCTCTCAGGCAAGAGTATGGCTCTCTCATAAGGAACTGCTCGGAACATGGGAAGAAAACGCTTCAATGTTCCATACCGGCGAAACAGTCGCCGGAGTCGTGCGTTCTGTTGAGGATTATGGAATATTCATAGAACTTGCCCCTAATCTTGCAGGTCTTGCAGAACCCCGTGAAAATGTTTATGCCGGTCAGAGTGCAAGCGTATACATAAAGGCACTCATTCCCGAAAAAATGAAAGTAAAGCTTATAATAGTTGATGTATTCAATTCTGAATATACTCCGGGAAATTTCAGATATTTTATAAAAGATAATCATATTGATTACTGGAGATATACAACTGATAATTCCGAAAAGGTAATTGAAACTATTTTTTGCCCGTGATTTTCTGACGATATGCATACGCCGCCTGTTCAAGCTTGTTTAAACCAAATTCATAATATATCCTGTCTTTAAGGCTGTCCGGAAGATACTGCTGTTTTACATAATGCTCCGGATAGTCATGAGGATAGAGGTAATTCTGTCCCCTGATTTCAGCACCTTCACCGTCATAATGACAGTTCTGGAGATGTCTTGGAAAATCAGGGGCTTCTTTGTTTTCCAAATCCTTCATTGCCCTGTTTACAGCCATATATCCGCTGTTTGACTTTGGAGATGTGCATAAAAGTATTACTGCATCTGCAAGAGGAATCCTTGCTTCAGGAAGTCCTATCTGCAATGCTGTATCAGTGCAGGCTTTTACAATCGGTATTGCATTCGGGTATGCAAGTCCTATATCCTCGCAGGCTGTTACAAGCAGACGGCGGCATACAGATGTAATATCGCCTGCACTTAAAAGTCTTGCCATATAATGCAGAGCTGCATTTTCATCAGAACCTCTTATTGATTTCTGAAATGCAGACAATAAATCATAATGCTGGTCGCCGTCCCTGTCATACCGCATACTGCTTTTCTGTGCAAGCTGTTTTACAGTATCAAGAGTAATTTTTATGCCTCCGCTGAAAGGCTCACCTGCAAGGATACTGAGTTCAGCTGTATTTACAGCTTTTCTTACATCTCCGCCGCAGTTCATGGAAATATGTTCTGATACTCCATTATCAATATCAAAATTTATGTTCATATCCTCTGATGATATTCTGAATGCACGTTCAACAGCTTTTTTTATATCATCAGGAGCTACAGGTTTAAATTCAAATACTGTACATCTGCTTAAAATAGCACTGAATATGCTGAAATATGGATTTTCAGTAGTTGATGCTATAAGCGTTACAGAACCGTTTTCTATATATTCAAGCAGACTCTGCTGTTGTTTTTTATTGAGATACTGTATTTCATCAAGATAAAGGAGTATTCCGCCATAGCCCATAAGCGTATTGACTTCTGAAACTATATCCTTTATATCTGATACTGACATTGATGTGCCGTTGAGCTTATGCAGACTCATAGATGAATTTTCTGCAATAATTCTGGCAACTGTAGTTTTTCCTGTGCCTGATACTCCGTAAAATATCATATTCGGGATATGTCCGCTTTCTATTATTCGTCTTAAAGGCTTTCCATTACCTAATATATGAGATTGTCCCACAACATCATCAAGTGTTTTCGGACGTATTTTATCCGCAAGCGGTGTTGACACAGTTAAAACCTCCTTAAAATTCAAATGATTTGTTGATAAATAATTCAAATTAATTTTGTAGGGGCGAACTGTGTTCGCCCGTTGGGGTATGCTGTAAACCGAGCGGGCGACCAATGGTCGCCCCTACATAAACAATTCATCGAATTTGCGTTAAAATTATATCATAAGTTCGCATATAAGATTTGAAAATTCAACCGGATTTTCAACAGGCATACCTTCAATAAGCAGAGCCTGGTCATAAAGCAGTTCAGCATATTTTCCGAGTTTATCCTTATCGGTTTCCTCAAGATTTTTAAGAGTTTTGAATATCTGATGTTCCGGATTGATTTCAAGAACTCTGTTAGCCTTTATTTTGTTGTCGCCCGGCATACTGTTGATAACCTTTTCCATTTCAAGAGAGATTTCTCCGTCACTTGTAAGACATACAGGGTGAGTTTTAAGACGTGATGAAAGTCTTACATCAGAAACTTTTCCTTTAAGAGCATCTGTCATTGATTTGAAAAGGTCTTTGCTTTCTTCTGATTCAGCCTTGATTTTTTCCTTTTCAGCATCTGTTTCAAGGTCGAGGTCACCGGCTGATACTGATTTAAATTCCTTTTCATTATAGCTGTTAAGAGATTTAATGGCAAATTCATCAACATTTTCAGTACAGTAAAGGATTTCAAAGCCTTTATCCTTTACGAGTTCTGTCTGCGGCAGATTATCGATTCTTGAAATGCTGTCACCTGTTGCATAGTAGATATATTTCTGGTCTTCCTTCATTCTTGAAACATATTCATCGAGGGTAACAAGTTTCTTTTCATATGATGAGCAGAACATAACGAGGTCTTTAAGAGTTTCCTTTGCATTTGTCATGCCGAACATATCGCTCTGAATGCCGAATTTGAGCTGGAGTCCGAATTCCTTAAAGAATGTTTCATACTGTTCCCTGTTGTTTTTAAGCATTTTTGTAAGTTCATTCTTTATAGTTCTTTCAAGGCTTTTAGCGATTATTTTAAGCTGTCTGTCCTGCTGGAGCATTTCTCTTGATATATTGAGAGAGAGGTCTTCAGAATCAACAAGACCTTTTACAAAACTGAAATGGTCAGGGAGCAAATCAGCACATTTATCCATGATAAGAACGCCGTTTGAATAGAGTTTAAGACCTTTTTCATATTCTCTTGTATAGTAGTCATGAGGAGCTTTTGACGGGATATAAAGGAGAGCGTTATAAGTTGCAGTACCTTCAGCTTTTACATGGATATGAGTGAGAGGGTCGCCGTTATAGTCAAAGAATTTTTCCTTATAGAATTTATTGTATTCCTCATCGGTTATTTCAGATTTATTTTTCTTCCAGATAGGAACCATGCTGTTTATAGTTTCCTTTTCAATGAATGTTTCATATTCATCTGAATCATCTTTTTTGCGTGATTTTTCAACATTCATAGTAATAGGAGTACTGATATAGTCTGAATATTTTTTGATTATGCTCTGAATCCTGTACTGTTCAAGAAATTCATCATAATTTTCATCATCAGTATTATCCTTAACTTCAAGGATTATTTCAGTACCGACAGATTTTTTGTCACAGGTATCAATTGTATATCCGTCAACGCCTTCTGATTTCCATTCATAAGCTTCATCAGAACCATATGCCTTACTGCGGACTGTAACAGCCTTTGCAACCATGAATGCGGAATAGAATCCCACACCGAACTGACCGATAATATCAACCTTATCCTTTGTATCGTTTTCGTCCTTGAAGTCGAGCGAACCGCTTTTTGCGATAGTGCCGAGATTATTTTCAAGTTCGTCCTTTGTCATGCCTATGCCGTTATCTGAAACGGTAATAGTTCTTGCATCCTTGTCAAGCTTTACTGAAATTTCAAAATCGCTTCTGTTCATGCCGACTTTATCGTCAGTAAGTGATTTGAAATAAAGTTTATCTATTGCATCACTTGCATTTGAAATAAGTTCTCTTAAAAATATTTCCTTATGTGTATAGATAGAGTTAATCATCATATCAAGCAGACGTTTTGATTCGGCTTTAAATTCCTTGGTTTCCATAAATGAACACTCCTGTTTTTTAAAGATTAGCACTCATCGAGTTTGAGTGCTAATATCAGTATAGTATGAATAATAATAAAAATCAAGTAATTAATAAAAATTTTAAAATTTATTTACAGTTTATCAATATTTTAATGCCAATTCAATGATTATTTTCTGTAATTCGTTTATCTGAATTTTGTAGGGGCGACCATTGGTCGCCCGCCGGATTATGGTTAAACCATAAATCTGATATTTGTTTTTGATATGAAAAAATCACAGAAAATAATCATCAAATCAGCGTATAATTATGTTCTCTTGACATTATCTGTACTGCATGATATATTAAAATCAATCTATTAAAAAGACAGGATATGATTTATTGAAACTGAAATATATTATTATATCATTTATTTTCATTATAAGCATGATTTTGCCGTGTTTCAGCGTAAATATCAGGGCATTTGATACTGATGATGAGATAATATTTGAAAATCATGAGCTTTATTCCGATTATTACAGCAGATATTCAGAATATGAAAGACCTGAAAAAAGAACTGTTATAAATGCCTGTGACTACTATAAAATTTCAGACGGAAATTTCAGAAAAGGCAGTTTTGAAAACAGAGATAATGTTCTTGTATGGGACAGCATTTCAGGGAGCATATCATATAAAACGGATATCAGTGAAAGCGGTATTTATTCAATTTATCTGTCATATTGTGCAATGGAATCTCATTTGTCTGAATGTGAAATATCAGTCATGATTGACGGTAAAATACCATATGATGCGGCTTCATCGGTGATTTTAAGCAAAACATGGGAAAATAATCAGCCTGCTTCATATGACATTTACGGAAATCAGACGCACCCTTCAATGACTCAGAAAATCATGTGGAAAGATACATATCTTATGAATACGGACGGAATTTTCAATGACCCTCTGATTTTCTATCTTGAAAAAGGCAGTCATACAATTACATTTTCATCTGAAAAAGCATATCTTGCATTTGATGAAATTATAATACAGAATCCTGAAAAATATCCGGATTATTCAGAATATTCAGCATATGCGGATATATCATCAGTTTCAGAAATTCTCCGGAGGACAGAAGGCGAAAATGCAGTATATACATCTGATTCAGTACTTTGTGCCTCATATGATAAAAATGATTATATGTGTTCACCGTCCGACCCTGTAAAAACAGTTTTCAACACTTTCGGCAAAGATGTGTGGAATAAATCAATGCAATCCGCTTCATGGGAGATAAATACAGAAAAAGACGGCTGGTATAAGATAGGCATAAGATACAGACAGAATGAAATGCGTGGGATATGCTCCCACAGGAGAATATATATAGACGGAGAAGTGCCGTTCAGCGAATTTGACTGCGTATCATTTCCATATACATCTGAATGGAATCTGCTTGTGCCGTCAGATGATGAAAATTCAGAATTATATATACATCTGACAGCCGGAAAGCATATAATTACAATGGAAGCTGTATCAGGTGAAACAGGTGATGCGATACGTTCTGTTGACAGTGTTATAAATCAGCTTAATGAATATTATCAGAAAATAATAATGATAACCGGTACAGACCCTGACAAATATACTGATTACTATGTACATGAAAAAATTCCTGAACTTACTGACAGATTTTCAGAAATTTCAGCTGAACTGAAACAGATTAAATCAGATGTTGAAAATCTTTCAGGAGTAAAAGGTTCTGAGGCTTCACAGCTTGAAAAAATGTATGTGATTCTTGACAAATGCGTTGAAAAGCCTCTTAAAATTCCGGAATATGTTTCACAGATAAAGGATAATATATCTGCTCTTTCGTCATGGAGCAGAACATTCAGACAGCAGCCCCTTGAAATAGATTATATTGAAATTGCCTCATCTGATATGGATTTTTCAAAGTATAAAGGAAACTTTTTTAAATCGCTTATATTCAGGATAAAAGCATTTATCGGTTCATTCTTTACTGATTACAGCATACTTTCCGACAACAAGGGAGATGATGTGCTTGATGTATGGGTATGTTCCGGACGTGACCAGACACAGATAATAAAGGAACTTGCTGATTCTGATTTTACTGAAAAATACGGCATAACCGTCAATGTAAATCTTGTACAGGGAACAATCCTTGAAGCATGTATGTCAGGAAACACGCCTGATACAGCTTTGTTTTTAGGAGGAGAATTTCCTGTAAACCTTGCAGTCCGTGACCTTACGGTATGCCTTTCTGATTTTGATGACTATGAGGAAATTTCAGAACGTTTCCATAAAAATGCAGATATACAGTATACATATGACGGCGGAGTCTATGCACTTCCTGTATCCCAGTCATGGGCAATGATGTTCTACAGAAAGGATATTTTAAGCGGCCTCGGATTTGATTATCCTCCTCAGACGTGGCAGGAACTTATTGATATGCTTCCGCAGCTTCAGAGGAATCATATGTCTGCGGGACTTGTGCTGCCGTCAGCTGATATATCCCCTTCAACTGAAACAGGGCATACATTTGCCGCACTGCTTATGCAGAATGGTCTTTCATATTATAATGAAGATATGTCTGAATCTGAACTTGACAGCACTCAGGCTATGCAGATTTTTGAATACTGGACTGATATGTATACAAAATATGGTCTTGAACAGTCGTATGATGCATTCAGCCGTTTCCGTACAGGCGAATATCCGATAGTCATTCAGGATTACAGCTTTTCAGGACAGCTTGAATACAATGCTCCTGAAATAAACGGCTTATGGGATTTCACATATATACCGGGGACTGAAATATCAGGGACTGTTTCCCATGCTGAAAATTCATCAGGAAGCGGAGCAGTAATATTTAAAGATTCAGATAAAAAGGACAATGCATGGCTTTTCCTCAAATGGTTTACATCAGATGAAATACAGACAAGCTATGCACAGCGTACTGAAAGCATTTCAGGCAGACTCGGCAGATTTACTCCTGCAAATACAAATGCTCTTGAAAATATGCCGTGGTCGGAGCATGAGCTTGAAAAGCTTATAAATCAGCGTGAACAGCTCTCTGAAATACCTGTTATTCCTGCCTCATATGCGGTTACAAGAAATATAATGAATGCTTTCAGAGATACGGTAAACAATGGAAGTAATCCGTACAGCACCCTTATGCAGTATAACAATGAAATAAATGATGAAATATCAAGAAAAAACAGGAAGGTGAAATCTTGAAGCATAAAAATCTTAAAAAGGAAATACTTAAAAATATTGATTCATATCTTATGCTTGCTCCGTTTATGCTTTTTTTCACAGTATTTACAGTTATACCTGTAATCATGGCATTTCCTATGGGATTCACTGATTTTGACGGAACGAATATGCCCTCATTTTCAGGATTTTCAAATTTCAAGGCTCTTTTCATGTCAGACAGGGTATTTATGAAATCCATGGGCAATACTCTTAAAATCGCAGTATTCACAGGGCCTGTAAGCTATATCATATCATTTATGCTTGCATGGCTTATAAATGAGTTAAAACCATTCTGGCGTTCATTTTTCACTCTTTTGTTCTATATACCGTCAATGGCAAATCTCTATGCAGTATGGAAGATAATATTCAGCGGCGATGTATACGGATATCTCAATTCATTTCTTATAAATACCGGAATACTCGCTTATCCGGTGCAGTGGCTTACAGATTCACGCTATACAATGTGGATAGTAATAATAGTACAGATGTGGATGAGTTCAGGAGCCGGATTTCTTGCAATGAGTGCAGGTTTCAGAAGTATTGACCGTTCACAGTATGAAGCCGGTGCTGTTGAAGGAATTTCAAACAGATGGCAGGCTCTTTTTTATATAACAATACCGTCAATGAAGCCTCAGCTGCTTTTTGCAGGGATAATGCAGATAATATCAGCCTTTACATCTGATATAGTGGGCAGAAGCCTTGCAGGATTCCCAAGCACGGATTATTCAGTGCATACAGTAATGACTCATGCATATGACTATGGCTGGGTAAGGTTTGAAATGGGATATGCCTCCGCAGTATGCACAGTACTTTTTGCAGTAATGTTTCTTTCTGAAAGGATTGTAAACAGACTGTTCGGAACAAATGATTAGGAGCGTAAAAAAATTATGGCTGATATAAACAGGATAAAAGGTTCATCAGGTATGGCAGGCAGAAAAAAAGGTGATACGGTTTATATATATGTATTTCTTTTTATTGCCGGTGCAGCAGCATTTTTCCCTGTATATCTTACAGTTATGACTGCATTCAAGCCGGTTAATGAGCTTTTTATATTTCCGCCGAAAATTTATACTCTTTCGCCTACAGCAGATAATTTCAGGGAAATGTATGAATTTCTGCAAAATTTATGGGTACCGTTTTCAAGATATCTTTTCAATACGGTATTTGTGACAGTTACAGTTACCGCATCGCAGTGTTTTTTCTGTTCAATGGCGGGATTTGTGCTTGCAAAGGGCAGATTTCCGGGAAGAAAACTTATTAATTCAGTAGTTGTAATAACTCTGCTGTATCAGAGCAATGTAATATATCTTATGCAGTATATGGTAATTTCAAAGCTTCATATGCTTGATACATATTTTGCACTTATACTGCCGTCAGCAGTGACTCCTCTGGGACTTTTCCTTATGCGTCAGTCAATAAGCCGCATTCCTGATTCAATGATAGAAGCAGCAAAAATTGATGGTGCAGATATGTTTTCAGTATACAGATATATAATTATGCCGAATCAGAAACCTGCACTCATGACTCTTATAATATTTGCATTCCAGAACGCATGGAATTCCGACAGCGGAAATTTTATAAGGAGCGAATCCCTTAAAACTCTTTCATATGCAGTAAAACAGGCTGGAAATTCAGGTCTTGCAAGAACAGGAGCTGCAATGGCCGGTTCTGTGGTTATACTGATACCGCCGGTTATAATCTTTATGGCTGTTCAGAAAAATGTAATGGAAACAATGTCATATTCAGGAATAAAGGAATGATACCGTTATTTAACACCAATTCGATGGATTATTTCTGTAGGGGCGACCTTTGGTCGCCCGCCCGAATTATGGTTAAACCATAAATTTAATATTTGTTTTCTGCATGAAAAATCGTTGGTTATCAGCATGAAATTTTGGTAATGCAACGGGCGACCAATGGTCGCCCCTACAGAAAATAACCATTGAATTTGCGTTATTTACATAGATTTTACTTGACGAAAAAGTTATTATTAATTATAATAAAAATAATAATTATTTTAGCGGAGATGATAATATGAGCAGCAACAGTAAGAAAATATACGACAACAGAGAACTCTCATGGCTTAAATTCAATGAAAGAGTACTTGAAGAAGCAAGAACTCCTGATGTTCCTCTGCTTGAAAGGTTTACGTTTGCAACAATATTCCAGTCAAATCTTGATGAATTTTTTATGGTTCGTGTAGGTTCACTGTTCGACCAGATGATAATTGACAGTAAAAAACGTGAAAACAAAACCAATATGACTTCCGAAGAACAGCTTGAGGCGATTTTTAAAAGAGTCAAGGAACTTGAAGCTGTAAAGGATAAAACCTATAAGGAAATAATGGAAAGTCTTGAAGCTTATGGAGTAAAACAGCTCGATTTCAGAAATGTGACTCCTGAAGAGGAAAAGTATCTTGAACTTTATTTCAAGCATGAAGTAAAACCTCTGCTCTCACCTCTTATAATAGATAAGCGTCATCCTTTCCCGTTTTTACAGAATAAGGATATCTATGCAGCAATACATCTTGAATCAAAAACAGGCGTGAAAATAGGAATACTTCCTGTAAGCGGAGCATTTAAAAGAATGGTTTTCCCGTCAAAGAACAGTTTAAGATTTATGCTTGTTGAAGACCTTATACTCCATTATGCACCGCAGGTTTTTGAAAATTACAAGGTTCTTGACAAAACTCTGATAAGAATAACAAGAAATGCTGATATCAATGTTGAGGAAGCTCTTTTTGACCAGGATATGGATTTCAGGGACGTTATGGAGGAACTCGTCAAAAAACGCAAAAAACTTATGCCTGTACGTTTGCAGATAAGCAGAAATCTCAACTCAAACGCACTTGAATATCTCTGTGAAAAGCTTGATATTTCAGAAAATCAGATATTTCATATAAAAACTCCGCTTGACCTTTCATTCGGATTTGCATTTTCTGATATCCTTGATGATGAAAAACTCCATTACAGCAAGCTTGTACCTCAGCAGTCAGCAAGCATAAACAACTATGAAACAATGATAACCCAGATTAAAAGAAATGATATAATGCTCAGCTATCCTTTTGAAAATATCGGAAGCTTTATAAAACTCCTCTTTGAAGCTGCGGAAGATGACAATGTTGTTTCAGTAAAGATAACTCTTTACCGTCTTGCCAAAAACAGCCGCATAATAGAAGCTCTTGTAAGACTCGCAGAAGCCGGAAAGAGTGTTCTTGTACTCGTTGAACTCCGTGCAAGATTTGATGAGGAAAACAATATCGGCTGGTCAAAAAGGCTTCAGCGTGCAGGCTGTACCGTAATATACGGCCCGCCAAGCCTTAAAGTTCATTCAAAGCTCCTCCTTATAACAAGAAAGGTAGGCGACAAGATTGAATATATTACTCAGGTCGGAACAGGAAACTATAATGAAAAAACATCTACACTCTATACTGACCTTTCAGTTATGACATCAGATGTTGAAATAGGTCTTGAAGCCAATAATGTATTCAATGCACTGTCACTCGGAATGCTTGTTGAAAATACAAAATATCTGCTTGTCGCACCGAAATGCCTCCAGAACAGAATAACATCAATGATAGATGAACAGATTGAACTCGCAAAACAGGGCAAGCCTGCATATGTAGGGGCAAAAATCAATTCTCTTTCTGACAAGGTCATTATCGACAAGCTTATAGAAGCATCATGCGAGGGCGTAAAGGTTGAACTTATTGTAAGAGGTCTTTGCTGCCTTATCTCAGGAGTAGACGGACTTACTGACAATATATCAGTTACAAGTATAGTCGGAAGATTTCTTGAACACAGCCGTATATACATATTCGGTGCAGGAAATGAACGCAGAATGTATATAAGTTCTGCTGACTATATGACAAGAAATACCGTATGCCGTGTTGAGGTTGCTCTCCCGATAAGAGATGAAGCTATAAAACAGAGGTTATGGGATATGTTCTGCATAATGCTTAAAGATAATGTAAAGGCAAGAATACAGATGCCTGACGGAAAATATATAAGAAAACAGAATAACCTCCATCCTCTCGATTCACAGATATATTTCTATGAAGAAGCTTACAGAAAAGCTGAAAATTACAGAAAAACTCATAATATCCGTGAAATTTCATCAAAGAAAGTAATTGAAATTCCGCCAAACAGATTCTATCAGGAATTTCTTAAACAATAATATAAAAAGGCAGCAGTTTTAAATTGCTGCCTTTTATTTTTGCAGGGGCGAACACAGTTCGCCCCTGCATATTATGAATAAAATTCCTTGTTTCCAATTATGAAATTTTGTTGTTGAATTTGCGTTAAATCAGATAAGTTCTTGTAAATCTCAATAAGATATGATATAATTTTTCTGTAAGGATAAAACAGAACGCTGCGGAGGTGTTGAATAATATGTATACCATTAAAAATCATATCGGATATATCAGAGTTACAGAACAGTATCTCAAATCACTTGTATGGCTGACTGTTACTGAATGCTTCGGTGTTGCAGGGATGGAATATTCAAATCCCGGAGAAAAACTGCTTGATGTTTTCATGCGTGGAAAATACAGAAACAAAGGCATTACCATATCTCTCAAAAAAGACAGAATAAAAATCAATCTGCATATAAAAATAGCTATGGGTGCAAATATATCTGCCATCGCTGAAAATATTTCTCACAAGCTCTCATTTGTGCTTGAACAGGCAACTGGAATTAAAAACAAAGAAATCAATATTTTTGTTGAAAATATTGAAGTCTGATTTGGAGGTTTTAAATTTTGTTAAACGGTTCTATGCTGAGAGATGCTGTCATATCAGCCGGCATTACTCTCAAAAACCATAAAGATGAAGTGGACGCTCTCAACGTTTATCCCGTTCCGGACGGCGACACCGGCACAAATATGTCAATGACTATGAGTTCTGCCGTTCAGGAGCTTAAAATAATCAATGACAATGAATCTGTTTCAAAAGTCGCTGAAATAACTGCCTCTGCTCTTTTAAGAGGTGCAAGAGGAAATTCAGGAGTAATACTCTCACTTCTTTTCAGAGGTATATCAAAAGGTCTTGATGGTCTTGAATCCGCTGACTGCGAACATCTTGCAAACGCTCTTGAAGCCGGAGTAAAACAGGCTTACAAGGCTGTTATGAATCCTACTGAAGGCACTATCCTTACAGTAGCAAGACTCGCCTCACAGAAAGCTCATGAAGCATATAAATCAACAAATGATACAGCTCTTTTCTGGCATGAGGTATGTTCTGCTGCGGAAGATGCCCTGAACAAAACTCCTGACCTTCTTCCCGTACTCAAAAAAGCCGGAGTTGTTGATGCCGGCGGCAAGGGTCTGCTTATAATATTCAAGGCTATGTACGATATATTCAGCGGCGGAAAAATTCCGGCTGATATCAATGAAATTCCTGCGGCTGCACCGAAAAGTTCAGATGTTTTCGGGGTATTCAATACTGAGGATATAAAATTCTCATACTGTACCGAATGTCTTGTAACAAAATCAAATGACGGCAGAAAAGATACTGATTCTCTGCGTGAATACCTTGAAAACATAGGCGACTGTGTGCTTGTAGTTGATGATTCTGATATAATAAAAATCCATGTCCATACCAACAATCCGGGAAAAGTCATTGAAAAGGCTCTTGAATACGGTTTTATCAATCTTCCAAAAATTGAAAATATGAAGCTCCAGCATGACGGAAAACAAAGAAATACCGCTGAAGCAAAAGCTCCCGCAAAACCTGAAAAACGCTATGGATTTGCAGCTGTTGCAACCGGTGAGGGTATAAAAAATCTCTTTGTTGATGCAGGTGCTGATGTAGTCGTAAACGGCGGTCAGACTATGAATCCTTCAACAAATGATATTTTAAGTGCTATAAATTCAACTCCGGCTGAAACTGTATTCGTTCTGCCGAACAACAAGAATATCATAATGGCGGCTGAACAGGCAATGCGTCTTACTGAAAAAAATGTATGCGTTCTCCAGACCAAATCAGTAAATCAGGGTCTTGCTGCAATGCTTGTATTTGACGAAGACGCTGACCTCAGCGAAAACCGTGCAAATATGACTACTGCGTTTGAAAATATCGGTACAGGAATGATAACATATGCTGTAAGGGATTCTGAATATGAAGGTCATAAAATCAGAAAGAATGAAATTCTTGCTCTCGATAACGGAAAACTCTCATTCACTGAAAAAGACCTTACAAAAGCTGTGCTTAAACTGATACGCAGAATTTCAAAAAATGATACTTCATATATCATGCTTATTTACGGCAAAAATGTTGACCATTCCACTGCCGAAAAAATATATGAAGCTGCAAGACAGAAAATAAACAGCAAAATTGATGTGGTTTCAATAAGCGGCGGTCAGCCCGTATATGACTATATCATTTCTGCTGAATAATGAGGACTGCTTTATATGGCTAATCTTTTCAGAAATATCGAAAACTTAAAAGGCGTAGGAAAAGCCCGTGCCGCAAAATATCAGAAACTCGGCATATCAACACCTTATGAGCTTTTCTTTCATTTTCCGAAAAATTATATCGACTATACAAATCCTACAGCTGTTGCAGATGCTCCTGATAATGAATATTGTGTAATAAAATGCATGATAATAAAAAAATCCACTCCTCAGCTTATACGCAAAGGTCTTACTATATATAAAGCTCTGGCTGCTGATTCATATGGTTCTGAAATAACAGTCACAATATTCAATAACTACTATCTTGCTGAAATGCTCAGTGAAAATCATGAGTATTATCTTTATGGGAAAATCACTGAAAATCCTGTGACATCAAAAAAGGAAATCCATTCCCCGCAGATAATGAAAACAGGTTCTTCTGAACTGATAAGCCCTGTATATCATCTGACTGAAGGTCTTACAAACAATATTATACGAACAAATATGACAGAGGCTCTTAAAATCCTTGAAAATGAACCTGTTGAAATACTTCCATGCAATATAATCTTTGAAAATAATCTTATGATTCTGACAGATGCATTTAAAAATATACATTTTCCCTCGGATATGGATACTCTGAAAAAAGCAAGATACCGCCTTGCATTCGATGAGCTTTTAAAACTCCAGCTTGGAATGCTTATGCTTAAAAAACGCAACCGCCAGAAAACAGGATATATCATGAATCCTGAGATAAAAACAGATGAATTTACTGAAAATCTGCCGTTTGAACTCACCAGTGCCCAGAAAAAAGCTGCTGATGAGATAATTTCTGATATGTGCCGCAGCGAACCCATGAACAGACTTCTTCAGGGTGATGTAGGAAGCGGAAAAACTGCTGTTGCCGCCTGTGCGGTATATTTCGCATATAAAAACAACTGTCAGAGTGCCCTGATGGCTCCTACTGAAATACTTGCCGTTCAGCATTATAATACTCTTTCCTCATATCTTGAACCATTCGGCATAAAAGTCTGTCTTTTAACAGGTTCTCTGCCGCAGAAACAGAAATCTGAAATAAAAGCCGGCATAAAAAACGGCGATTATTCCCTTATAGTAGGAACTCATGCTATTATCCAGAAAACTACTGAATACAATAATCTCGGACTCGTCATAACCGATGAACAGCACCGCTTCGGAGTCGCACAGAGAAATGCTCTTGCAATGAAGGGAGAATCTCCGCATAAGCTTGTAATGTCTGCAACTCCTATACCAAGAACTCTCGGACTTATAATATACGGCGACCTTGATATATCAGTACTCAATGAACTTCCAAAGGGAAGAATACCCGTTGAAACATATGCCGTAACAGGGAAACTCCGTCAGCGTGCATTCAGCTTCATAAAAAAACATCTTGATGAAGGCAGACAGGCTTATATCGTCTGTCCGATGATTGAGGACAGCGACAGCGATTTGCAGTCAGTCTGTTCATATGCTGAAAAAATCAGCAGCAATGAATTTAAAAATTACAGAGTCGGTCTGCTTCACGGAAAAATGTCACCTGCCGAAAAAGACAGCACTATGGCTGAATTTAAAAACGGAAATATTGACCTCCTTGTCTGCACAACCGTAATTGAAGTTGGCGTTGATGTTCCGAATGCAGTTATAATGCTTATCGAAAATTCCGAACGCTTCGGACTTTCGCAGCTTCATCAGCTCCGTGGCCGTGTAGGCAGAGGCAGGGAAAAAAGTTACTGCATACTGATAACAGACAACGTTTCCGAGGATACACTTCACCGTGTAAGAGTCATGAGCAGTACATCAGACGGATTTAAAATTTCTGAAGAAGACTTGAAAACAAGAGGGCCGGGCGACTTTTTCGGTCAGAAACAGCATGGTCTGCCTGACCTCAGAATAGCCGATATATCCAGCGATATGGAGCTTGTACGCCTTACCCAGAAAACTGCTTCTTCAATTATAGAAAATGACCCGGAGCTTGAAAAGCCTGAACATGGTGCTTTGCGTATAGAAGTAATCAGACTATTTTCCCGCAGTGAAAATTCATCATTTGACTGAAAAAAAGGTGATTTGCAATGAAAAAATACATTGATGATTATGTCGCATATATCGAAAAATATCTTGAAAACCCTGACCCTGAAACAATTGAAAATATAAGAAAAGAACATCTCGTCCAGATTCAGTTCATTCAGCATGAAAGGCTTATACACTGGCTTGTAACAATGTTTGTCGGAATACTGCTCTTTATATGCATTGCAGTTCTTGTAATCAGTCCGGAAAGCAGTGTAATGCTCCCGCTTGTGCTGCTTTTTCTTATTCTTGTAATTCCTTATCTTTTATATTATTATTATATAGAAAATATTACTCAGAAACTCTATACACTTTACAATAAATTATGCGATGCTGAAAAAAATATCAAAGACAGTAAGAAAAATTAATTCCAGAATGACATATTTATCAAATTCATATTGACTTGAACAAAAATCAGTATTATAATAAATATAGGATAAAACATATATTTATTAAGGAGCATAATAAGTGAATGAATTTGAAGTAATATTCTACAGCAAATCAGATGGTACAGAGCCTGCAAGAGAATTTTTAGACAGCCTTGATATAAAAATGAAAGCAAAGATGTTAAGAATTATATCAATGCTTCAGGTTAATGGATATGAATTGAGAGAACCTTATTCAAAACCATTAAATGAAGGAATACTGGAACTACGGGCAAAAACAGGTTCAGATGTATCAAGAGTACTGTATTTCTTTGTAACAGGAAGAAAAGCAGTTCTTACAAACGGTTTTGTGAAGAAAACTCAGAAAATCCCTAAAGAAGAACTTGAACGTGCAAAACGTTACCGTGCAAATTATCTCAGCAGAAAGGAGAATATTAAATGACAAATTTTAATGATTATCTTAATGAACAGCTTAAAGACCCGGCATTCAAATCAGAATATGATGCCCTTGAACCTGAATTTGCAGTAATACAGGCAATGATAGATGCCCGTAAACTGAAAGGCATTACTCAGAAAGAACTTTCCGAACGTACAGGTATTGCTCAGGGAGATATAAGCAAACTGGAAAACGGAAATGGAAACCCATCTGTAAAAACATTGCAGCGGCTCGCAGCAGCTATGGATATGTCATTGAAAATTGAATTTGTTGCAAAATGATAACATCCCCCGCCAGAAAAAGCGGGGGTATCCATCTGCTGAAAAATAAGGGTAAATTTCTATGAAAAAGAAAAATCCATATATATTTATGATTCTGTGTATGCTTATAGCATCATTTATCTGTACATTTCTTTCATATTATTCAACAGGAGTGGTTGAACGCTCACAGGCAAAAAGAATAATTGATGACCGGCTTGATATGATGTCTGAAAAAATTGAGGAAGGCTACAATGAAGCTGTTGTTATAAGAAATCAGGTCTGTGAAAATTATGAATACCGTGCAAAGATGATTGCTCTTATGATATCGCAGAGTACATCTTCAATATCGGACGAAAATTCTCTTGAGGAAATGCGTATAGCTATAAATGCCGATGAAATAAATATAACTGATTCATCAGGAATGATAGAATACAGTACATCATACCATCAGGGAAGCTATGCAGAACAGATTTTCATTGACAATATGTCTGACAGAAATTTCACAAAGGCCATCATTGCTGAAGATGAAGGTTCTGAAAAAATAATAATCGGCACTGCAAGAGTCGATGAAACCGGAATAATCCAGATAACATTCACAACCGACAATATCGAACAGCTTGTAAGCTATTTTGATATTTCAAAGGTAACTTCTGAATATCCTCTGCTGAACAGCGGCTGTATGGCTGTGATAGACAGAAAATCATATACATATCTTAGCCATACCGATTCAGCCCTTACAGATACCGCCGTACAGATTCCGGCTGAAAAATTCAACGGCGAAAAATATAATTTCTATTCATACTATAACGGAAACAAGGTATTTATACGATACAGAATATATGATGACAAGATAATTTTCGGAATGCTGCCGGCTGATGAGATATATTCATCAAGAAATATGGTAACCGTATGGGTAGCCGTTATAAGCCTCATATTAAGCGGTATATCATGCCTTGTTCTTAGAAAACATATCATAGATGAAACTAACCCGGATATTTGATTATTGTTTTAAGATATGATATAATATTCCGGTGCGGGCGGAAAAAAATCGGTATCCCTCACCTCTTGACTATCCGTTAAAATACCGAATCATACCGGAGGTTTATTATGAGCGAAAACTGTACACATGACTGCGGTTCATGCAGTCAGAACTGCTCTGACCGTGACCCGAAAAGCTTCCTCGAAGCTCCTCACGAACTGAGCAGCATAAAAAAAGTAATCGGCGTTGTAAGCGGCAAGGGCGGTGTCGGAAAATCAATAGTTTCATCAATGCTTGCTGTAAGTATGCAGAGAGAAGGCTACCACTGTGCAATACTTGATGCCGATATAACAGGCCCTTCAATTCCTAAGGCTTTTGGAATAAAGAATAAGGCTGTTGGAAATGAGCATGGCATTGACCCTGTAAAAAGCAAGCTTGGTACTGATATAATGTCTGTAAATCTGCTTCTTGAACATGATACAGACCCTGTTATCTGGAGAGGCCCTGTTATTGCAGGAATGGTAAAACAGTTCTGGACAGATGTAATCTGGCAGGATGTAGACTATATGTTCATTGATATGCCGCCGGGAACAGGTGATGTTCCGCTTACTGTTTTCCAGTCAGTGCCTGTTGACGGAATAATCATAGTCACATCTCCTCAGGAGCTTGTTTCAATGATAGTTGAAAAGGCTGTTAAAATGGCTCAGATGATGAATATTCCTATAATCGGAATTATAGAAAATATGAGTTATGCTGAATGTCCTGACTGCGGAAAGCATATCAATATTTTCGGTGAAAGCCATATTGAAGAAACTGCAAAACAGTATAATGTTCCTGTACTTGCAAAAATTCCGGTAAATCCTAAACTTGCAGCTGCTGTTGACAAGGGAGCTATCGAACTTTTTGAAGGAAACTGGCTTGATAATGCAGTAAAGGCTGTAGCTGCTCTTTAAAAACACCAATTCGATAGGGGTGAACATCGTTCGCCCCTATAAAAATTTAAATTACACAATTCGATGATTATTTTCTGTGATTCGCCCATCTGAAATTCAGATTCGTTTTGTAGGGGCGACCATTGGTCGCCCGCCCGGTTTACAGCATACCCCAACGGGCGAACACAGTTCGCCCCTACAGAATAAACGAAAAATTCCTTATTTTCAATTATAAAATTTTGTTACCGAATTTGCGTTATTATACAAATAAAAAAAGGACTGCATAAAAAACAGTCCTTAAATAAAATCATTAAAAAAAAGAAATCATCAAAATAGCTGGAATAAAATACTTAGCGTTTTATGTAAGCCTTTACGATTTCGCCTACAAAAACCTTGTGAACACCGTCTTTTTCATACCATTTCAGACAGCTTTTATCAATAAAAAGATTTGTGTCAAGATTCTGGGAATAAAGTTTTCTGCATACAAGTACAAGCTTTGCCTGTTCAAAAGCAGCTGTACCGTCAGTAAACCATGGTACAAGTCCTGTTTCCTTAGCCTTGTCATAATCTCTTCCTGAATGTGTGCCGCAGAAATTCAATGCATCACGGTATTGTTCATCGAAAAAAGAAAGTGTGAAAAGTTCATTGCTTTCAACAAAATCAAGAGTTCTTCTTGAAGGTCTTATCATGCATTCAGCAACATTTTTACCCCACATTACTCCAAGTCCGCCCCATGAAGCGAGCATTGTATTATATGAGCTGCTGTCGCCGGCTGTAACAAGCATCCAGTCTTTGCCGATAAGTTTAAACGGATTGATATCCGCAGCAAGAAGGTCAAATTCTTCAAAATTCATATTAAAAATCATTCCTTTCTGTGAATCAAATAATATTTAAACAATATGATAATAATACCACAAAAAGACGTGTTTTACAAGTATGAATTTTATGCTCTGAGAACTGATTTGTACTGAAGTCTGAGCTTATCGGTTATAAGTGCGATAAATTCGGAATTTGTAGGCTTTCCCTTACAGGTATTTACCGTATATCCGAAAAATGAATTGAGTGTATCAAGATTGCCTCTGTCCCATGCTATTTCGATTGCATGGCGGATAGCTCTTTCAACTCTTGAAGAAGTAGTCTGGAATTTCTGGGCAACATTCGGATAAAGGGATTTTGTAACGCTTTCAAGCAGTTCAGGGTCATCGAGTGATGAAAGGATTGCTTCCCTGAGGTAATGATATCCCTTGATATGTGCCGGAACTCCGAGCTGATGTATAACATCTGTAACGACTATTTCCATATCCTGTTCACCTGACGGATTTATCTTGTTTTTCGGATTATCCTTTGGGTCGTCCTGAGTAAGAGAGAGAATGCGGTCACCGAGAGTATTCACATCAAACGGCTTGAGCATGAAATATGATGCTCCGTTCTGCATTACCTGACGTTCAATGAATGTGTTGTCATATGCTGATGTTATGATGAATGCAGGCTTTTTACAGCCTGAGGCTGAAATTTTCTTCATCATTTCAATAGCATCGATATGCGGGAGAATTGCATCGATAACAACAACGTCCGGTGAATCATTTCTGATTGAGTCGAGTATTACATTTCCGTCCTTTGGTCTGGTAACGACATAAAGCCCCTTTCCACGCAGACTGCTCGCACAGGCAATGCCATATTCAACACTGTCATCGCCGATAAGTACCTTAACCTTGTTAATCATTATTTTACCTCCTGAAAATATGAAATTTTTTACTACTTCCATATTTTAGCATAGTATTTCATAAAAATCAAGTGTTTTGTGAAAATAATTTCCAAAAAATATAAAAAAGCAGAATATGAGATTTTTTCTTATCTATGCAGGCTGATTTTTTTATTTTTATCCGTCATTGACTATCAGGAAATTATAATATATAATAATAAAAAAATATAAATTTTTCAGGAGGCAGAAAATGAACGCTAACCCTTATTCCTACAGTCCGAAGCAGCAGACGGAAGAATGTGTCAGGGACTGTTCAAATCCGTTCGGAAACAGCACTGAATTTCAGGATTACAGCCCCGATTACCGCAGCATTGTACCTCAGACAGCAATGAAAAACTGTGAACTCCCTGAAACTCCTGCAACTGCGGAAAAAAGAAAAATAAAACATTATTATAATATGACAGGACTTTTTATGACAGGTCAGATACTTATCGTAAATATCCTTGCATTTATAATCAGTATGGCTGTATCAGCAACTATTGCCGCAATTGATGGTTCAGCCGCACTGAATGACGGATATTATGACATTATAATGCAGAAATTCAGCAATTCATCTATAAATATGGCTCTTAACGGAATATGCTATATGACAGCAAATATACTTGTATTCATGATTGGCTGCAAGGCTACAGGAATTGACAGGTCATCATTTTTTAAAACAAGAGATATTGATGCAAAAACCATGATGAGATATGTTGTAATAGCAATATTTCTCCAGATGGCTTCCGCAATGCTTTCAAATGCTGTTGTTTCGCCTTTGCTTGACAATATTTTCGGAGTTGATATATATGCTTCTCTTGAAGATTCACCCGTAACCTCAAGTGTTACAAAGACTATTGTAACAGTACTCTATACCTGCATAATTGCCCCTGTAACAGAAGAACTTGTACTCAGAGGATTTGTACTTAAAAATCTTTCAAGAGTAAGCCAGAGATTCGGAATAATAACATCTGCACTTATATTTGCTCTTATGCATGAAAACATACCACAGTTCATACTTGCCTTTACAGTCGGAATATTCCTCGGATATGTTGCAGTAAAGCATAATTCAATAATACCTGCAATAATACTTCACATGACAGTCAATACAACAAATACTGTTATTTCACTGATTGCTGAAATGAATGAGGATATAGGAAATATCATCTATACTGTATGGGTTCTGTTTTTCCTGATATTCGGAGCTGTTATATTCATTATTTCAATAATAAAGAACAAGGACAAATTTCCGAAACCTGTACAGGCTCAGAAAAACAGATGTGTACCTCTGATGTTTCAGTCTGTCGGAATGGATATCCTTATTCTGACACATATAGTTCTTACATTTACTTATCTTATTATGCAGTAACATTTTGCAGGAGCTTCCTTAACGCAAATTCGATATAAAAATTTTATGATTGAAAACATGGAATTTTCCGTACATTCTGTAGGGGCGACCATTGGTCGCCCGCCGGTTTACACGGACGACCTGCAAAAACAATCCATTAAACTGGCGTCAATATAAAAGGAGTTTTATCAATATGAAAAATAAAAAAACAACCAGAAGAAGAGTAAATTATGTCAATGTAATAATCTTTGCTCTTGTTTCAGCATTTCTTATGTATTCCGTAATATTCCTGATATACAGGGATATGAATAAAAAAGCTGATGAAAAGGCTGCAAATGCTGCCGAACGAGCTGTTACTGTAACTGAAATAACTGAAACTGCTGAAGAAACTACTACAACTCCGCTTTATAACTATGATTATACTGATATAATCAATCCTGACAGGATTTCTGCAAAATCTGCAATTATATACAATAAAACAACCAATACCATTCTTTTTGAAAAAAATCCTGATTTCAGATGCTATCCTGCAAGTACTACAAAGCTTATAACTGCAATGACAGCTCTTGAAAAAATAAGCCCTGACACAGTATTTACTGTCGGAACTGAAATACAGCTTATCGGTGAAGGCTCAAGTTCTGCATATCTCAATGAAGGCTCACAGCTTACTCTCGGCGACCTTATATATGGAATGCTCCTGCCTTCCGGAAATGATGCAGCTTATACCATTGCCGTAAATACTGCAAGAACTGTTTCAGGAAATCCCGCAATGACTGATGCAGAAGCTGTTGAATATTTCTGCGGTCTTATGAATGACCTTGCCGCTGAACTTGAAATGGACAGCTCTCATTTTGCTGACCCTGACGGCTGGTACAGAGAAGACCATTATGTAACTGCCTCAGATATGCTCAAGGCTGCAAGGGCTGCAATTGAATATCCTCAGATAACAGCTGCAAGTTCAAGTCTTTCATACAGAGTCACATCTGCAAGCGATGGAATTGTATACGTCTGGGAAAACAACAACAAAATACTTTTTGAAGATTCAGAATACTATTTCCCATATGCAGACGGTCTTAAAACAGGCTTTACTGATGAAGCCGGCTACTGCTATGTTGCTACTGCCTCAAAGGACAATACTGAAATAATAGCACTGATATTCGGAAGCAGCTCACTTGATGACAGATACCGTGATATAAAGAACCTTTTCAATGCAGTCTTTGAACCGTCCGCCATAAGCTATGCTGAAACTACTGCTCCCGACCAGCCGGTTGTTGTGGGCTAAAAGGTAAACAATTGGTTACAAAATAAATTCTTATATGTACAATTCTGTCGAAACATAGTATAATTGTTTTATAAAAATATGAATACCTGATTCATATTAATCTATATAAAAATCAAGAGGTTAAAAATGCTTTATAAAAAATTTTTATGCGGTCTTATATCATCAATGATGGCTGTTACAGTTTTCAGCTCCTCTTTTTACAGCTCTGCTGTGACATCTGAAACTACTTCTGAAGCTGAAACAACAGCTGTTTCAGAATCTGAGGAAAACAGTCTGCCGCTTGTCACTGCTTCATCGGAATATGATGCGGTAAACGGCGTAAAAGATGCTGAAGAGCTTAAAACTTCTGACAACGATATCACTAAACAAAGTATTATTACTGTTCCTGACAGCATTGTCAGTTCATCTTCACTCCTCAATGACAAAAACCGTGCAACAAAGATAAAATTCAGCGGAGGCGACCAGATAACCGTTTCAAATGATAAAAGTTCAATCTGTGCATTGTATATAATCTGGGATACTCCCGTAAAGGAATGGACTCTTTCATATAACGGAAAATCAATGCAGTGCGGTCAGAACGGCTTTATTCATGAATATGCCGAACTTGAAACTCCTGCAAATGAAATAACTGTTACTCTGCCGGAGGGTTCTCCTACTGTATGCGATATATACACATTCAACTCCACTGAAAAGCCTTCATGGGTTCAGGACTGGAAAGCTCCGTGTGAACAGGCTGATATGCTTGTTCTTCCTGCAAGAGGAAACAATGAAGTAATTGATTTTGGCGGTCTTATCCCATATTATGCCGGCGAAGTCGGTGCAAAGGTTCAGGTTGCATATATGGTAAATCAGTGGCTTGAATATTACCGTCCTCATGAAATACTCAATGCTCTCTGGGAATGCGGAGTTGAATATTATCCTGTATTCGGTGATTTCAATGACTGTGAAGTAAATACCTATGATGAGGCTCTTATGGTTTATGATGAAGATGAAGTAACTGAATATGTTGTATCTCTTATAAGACGCTTCAAACCTCAGGTTGCAGTCGGTCAGGACCTTAAAGGCGAAGGCGGAAAAGGTATGAATATGCTTTATGCAAAAGCTCTGGCTGATGCCTGTGAAATTTCCGCTGACCCGAACAAATATCCTGATTCTGCCAATGAATACGGCGTATGGGACGTTCCTAAAACATATCTTCATCTTTATGGCTATTCAGAAACAAGTAATCAGAAATATGCTCTTGAAACATCTGTATCATCTGAAACAGGTCTTTATGCTGAAACATCTGCACCTCCTGAAGATGATGAACTCAACACACAGTCACTGGGAAGCGATTATGAAAATGTCACCGGTAATGCCGGATATAACGGCGATGTTGAATATCTCGTAAAGCCTATAAAATTTGACTGGAGGCTTTCACTTGATTCATTCGGCGGAAAATCTGCATTTGAAGTAGCTCAGGCTGCATTTGCCTGCCATAAGTCACAGACAAACTGGGTATCCATGGCTGATGATGCGGCAGAAAAATCGGCTGTATATGGTCTTTACAGGACAAATGCAGGATATGACAAGAATGATGACGCTGATATGTTTGAAAATCTTTCTGTAAATATAGTAAAATCAGACGATAATCAGAAAAATCCTGTTACTTCTGAAATTCCTGAAAAATATAAGGGAACAAGACGTTCTTCACCTGTTGTATTTGCAATAGCAGTTATTATGATGTCTGCCGCCGTTATTGCAGTTATCTGGCGTAAATACAAAGACAGAAACGATAATGAAAAATAAATCTTTTTTCTGATAAAATTCCGGTTATAAAAAAACCGGAATTTTTATTATATTCCATAAATGTGAAAATAAGGTGTCTAACTGATGAAATAATATTCATTTTTTTATCACATTATTTGCACTGCAAAACATTTTACATACATATGACGAGGATATAATAAATTTAACATAAAATTTTATGGTTGAAAATATGGTATTTCCCTTATACCTGTAGGGGCGAACTGTGTTCGCCCGCCGGATTATGGTTAAAC
>DJFA01000109.1:5179-7377 GCA_002431975.1 Ruminococcus sp. UBA5884 | reverse complement strand
AATTACACATCGAATTTGCGTTAATTAAGATTACAGACGGCAGTCTGCCGCAAAAGGAGGACGATTAATGAGTAAAACAAGAATTATTGCAGGAATAACTGCCTGTGTACTGGTTCTGGGCATAGCTGCCGGAGTAACTGCATTGCTTGACCAGAATTATGATGACAGACTGATTTCCTCTGTTTCAGACAATTCCGATACTGATACTGATTCAGAACCTGACAGCACTGAATCCCAGAAAGTCAAAAAAGCTGTTCAGAGTGTTGAATATGAAAGCAAGCTTTTCGGCGACAATATTACAAATATCGATATAATAGCTGATGAATCCGACTGGCAGAATATGATTGACAACGCTTCTGATGAACAATATATCAATGTTGATGTAAATATTGATGGTGAACTCTTTGAAAATGTCGGAATACGTCCAAAGGGCAATTCAAGTCTTCAGACAGTTGAAAGCTCTGACAGCGACAAATACAGCTTCAAAATAAAATTTGACAAGTATGACAAGGAACAGACCTGTTATGGTCTTGATAAACTGGTTCTCAATAATATCATCTCAGATAATACATATATGAAGGATTACCTGTCATTTGACATGATGAAATTCATGGGTGTAAACGGTGCATTGTATAACTATTCATATGTAACCGTAAACGGCGAATACTGGGGACTTTATATATCCCTTGAAGCATATGACAAGAGTTTTCTCAACAGAACATATGGCGATGACAGCGGATTTTTATATAATGTAAAATCTGTTGATATAGGAGAAATGCCGCAGATGCCTGATGGAATGGATTTTCCGGCTGAAACTGATGTTTCAGGAGATGAACCGACTGTGACAGGTGAACCGTCTGATATGCCACTGCCTGATGAAAGTATGCCTGCTCCTGAATTTAAATTTGACGGCGGATTCAGCCGCAGCGACAACGGCGGTTCTCTCATATATACAGATGATGACTGGAACAGCTATTCATCTATCTTTGACAATGCCGTTTTCAACCGCACCTCAGAGGAGGATTATCAGAGAGTTATAACTGCTCTTGAAAAGCTCTCGGAGGGTCAGGATATTGAGGATTATTTTGATGTTGACCAGATACTCAGGTATCTTGCTGTTCATACAACTCTTGTAAATCTTGACAGCTATTCATCTGATATGGCTCAGAATTACTATATCTATGAAAAGGACGGAAAGCTTTCAATTCTTCCATGGGATTATAATCTTGCATTCGGAGGATTTCAGACAGCTGATTCCACTGAAGCTATAAACTTCCCGATAGATACCCCTGTATCAGGAGTTTCCCTTGAGGACAGACCTCTTATTTCTCAGCTCCTTGCAGTTGATGAATATAAGGAAAGATATCATCAGTATCTTAAACAGATAGTTGATGAATATTTTACAAGCGGATATTTCAATGATAAAATTGATGAGATAAACGGAAAAATAAATCAGTATGTCGAAACAGAACCTCAGGCTTTCTGTACCTATGAAGAATATGAAACTGCTGTCGGTACTCTCAAAACATTCGGAGAACTTCGTGCGGAAAGTATTGACGGACAGCTCAGCGGCACTATACCATCTACTTCGGAAGAACAGAAAAATGATTCATCTGCACTTATAACCGATGAAAATTTAAATCTCTCGGATATGGGAACTCAATTTGGCGGCGGTTTCAGAGGAAATGACAGAATGCCTCCGGACAGAAATAATGAAATGCCTTCAACTGATATGCAGATACCTCAGAATCCTGATGAAAATGCCGGTACTGATGCCAATTCAAACGGCAGACCGGACGCTCCAAATGGTGACGGCGGTATACCTCCTCAGGACTGGGATAATAATGGTGAAAGACCTCAGCAGCCTGACGGCGGAAATTATGATTTCCCTGATGACAAACAATGGGACGGAAACGGCGATATGCAGCCGCCTGACTGGAATGATGAGAATAATAATGATGACAACAACAATAATGCCGTCACAATGCCTATGAACAATAACGATTTCCCTTCTCCGCCGCAGGATTTCAATGGTGATATGGACTGGAGAAAATGGGACGACTATAATAATTATAACTATGATTAAATAATATTTATGTATGGGCAACCACTGGCTGCTCATACATATTTTTTTAACATTACGCAAATTCAATGGTTATTTTCTGTAATTCGTTCATCTGAAATTAAATTCGTTTTGT
>DJFA01000109.1:2616-5132 GCA_002431975.1 Ruminococcus sp. UBA5884 | reverse complement strand
GCGACCATTGGTCGCCCGTTGCAGTTTACCAGAATTTCAGATGGTTAATCAATGATTTTTATGCAGAAAACAGATATAGAATTTATGTTTCAACCATAATTTGAACGGGCGACCAATGGTCGCCCCTACAGTTTCAGATTATGCCTGTAATAATTTAAATATATACTGAATATATATTTAATAAAAAATAAAGAGGTTATACATATGAACAGTGACAAGACAAAACAGGCAAACCATAATGTTATCATGGAAAACCGCAGAACTGTTTCCATTTCAGGAGTAACAGATGTGGACAACTTTGATGATAAAACCATACTTATCTACACACAGATGGGCGAACTTGCTGTGCATGGAAAAAATCTCCATGTAAACTCAATGAGCGTTGAAACAGGTGAAATGACTCTTGACGGCGATATATATTCCCTTGTCTACGGCGACAAAGACAAACATTCTCCTGTATCATTCCTCGGAAAACTTTTCAGATAGCATAACAGCGAGGTATTTTGATGTTGGAGCTTGAATCATTTTTCAGCGTATCTCAGCAGGCACAGCTTTTCCTTATATCATGTGCATTCGGAATACCGCTTGGAATACTTTTTGATATATTCCGTGTTATAAGAACCATTCTTCCGCATAATACACTGCTTGTTGCAATTGAAGATATTCTGTATATGATTATATATGCTGTATTCATGACAGCATTCACAATAGTATGTGCCAGAGGAGAATACAGATTTTTTTATACAGTCGGCAATATACTGGGCTTTGCTGTCTATTTCTTTACTGCCGGAAATGTAATAGTCGGAGTTATCCGAAAGATTTCAGGCTGGGTCAGAAAATTTTTTCATATAATTTTATCACCGTTTGAAAAAATTATGCATAAATCAAAGCTGTTATACAGCAATAATACTAATTTTAAAAAAAACAAAAAAAGCTCTTGATTGATAAGGGTAAAATGTTGTATAATTATCCTAAGCACAAAAAGCTTTCTGAACAAAGGCAATTGATAATGCTTAAAAAGGAAGTGAGTTGAATTGAGTAAAACAATTATAGGAAACAGAAAAGCCCAGAATATTGTTGGCAGAATTTTTAAAGCAGTCGCCGCTGTCTGTGCAGCAGGCTGTATCGCCTCGATAATATATACACAGGCAACTATTGTTGAAAAACAGCAGGAGCTTAATGAGCTTAAACTGAAATCTGAAGAGATTCAGTCCGAAAATGCTGAATATCAGCGTTTACTCGATAATGAGGACGTTAATGCGTATATGGAAACGCTTGCTATAGAGAATATGAGCTATGCATATCCAAATGAAATCCGTTTTTTTGATACGTCCAGAAGCTGAATGAGTGCAATTTTATTTTTTTTAGGAGGATTATATTTTCTGTATGCAGGTTGAAGTAGGTAAAATTTATGAGGGCAAGGTCAAGGGCATAACCAAATACGGAGCCTTTGTGGAAATCGAAAACGGTGTTACAGGTATGGTACATATCTCTGAAATTTCAAATACTTTTGTAAATGAGATAAGAGACCATCTCACTGAACAGCAGGTAGTAAAAGTAAAGGTTCTTAATATAACCGATGAGGGAAAAATAAGCCTTTCAATAAAAAGAGCTGTCGAAAATCAGAATAACAATAACTCAAATAATCAGAGAAACAGACCGCCAAGACGTGATGACAACCGCCGCAATAACAATGTCTGGGAACCTAAAAAACAGACTCCTATGAGTGAACTCTCATTTGAGGATATGCTTTCAAGATTCAAACAGAACAGTGAAGAAAAAATGTGCGATATAAAAAGAAATACCGACCGCAAAAACGGCTCAAGACGCAGTAAATAACCTGATTATATTCCGGCAGGATTAAAAAATTCTGCCGGATTTTTTATTATCAATATTTGTTTTCAATTATAAATTAACGCAAATTCGATGGTTATTAATTTGTAGGGGCGAACTGTGTTCGCCCGTTGGATTCACCGGAATTTCGGGCGTGCGAACACAGTTCGCCCCTACAGAATAAACGAAAAATTAATTGTTTTTATCATAAAATTTTTATTTTGAATTGGCGTTAAATTACTTGACATATTTAATCTCAGGCTGTATAATAATAAAAAAGAGGCACTGCAAGTAAGCGGTCAGCCCCCTGGATGTGGTTAAAAAATAACCGCCCTATTGGTGAGCAGGGCGGTTATTTCTTTTTATTGTCTTTATAGTAGACATAAATTGTGAATATAAATGAACCGAATGCAGACAATGAGCCTACACAGTTAATCAATTCAAGCAAATCATGCATTGACAACTCCCCCTTTCGGGGGCAGGATTTAACCGCCTACCGTTTATGCAGTGCCATAAAATAATTATAATAAATATGTCGCATTTTGTCAATGATTTTTGATTAAAATTACTTGATAAACGCTAATCCGATAGATTTTTTATGTAGGGGCGACCATTGGTCGCCCGTTACGGTTTATCAATAATTTTATCGGTTAACCAATAATTTTCCATACAGAAAACAAATA
>DJFA01000109.1:0-2510 GCA_002431975.1 Ruminococcus sp. UBA5884 | reverse complement strand
TGAATTTCAGACAGCTGTCGTATTTTATCAATAAATACGGCAGTTTTATTTTTTATCCGGATTATACTGTTTTTATATTTTATTTAACAATAGTTAATTGACATAAAACTATTTATGTTATATAATGTTCTAAGTGACGCAGAAAAAATGTCAGAATTAAATAAATAAAAAAGAAGGAAGGAAATCAAATGACATCAAAAGAAACCTCAACCAAAAGCACTGCCCAGATTTTCAAGGAAAATATATGTACCCTTTTTAATCTGCTCAATTTACTGATTGCAATTGCCCTGATTTATGTTCATGCATGGTCAAATCTCTTTTTTGCTCTTGTAATCATAGTTAATATATCAATAGGAATAGCTCAGGAACTCAAAGCAAAACGGCTTATTGAAAAACTTACTCTGCTGTCACAGCCTAACGCCAATGTTGAACGTGACGGTAAAAAAATATCTGTTCCGATATCAGATATATTATCTGATGATATCCTTCTTCTTGAAAGCGGAAATCAGATTCCTGCCGATGCTGTTGTTATAGACGGTGAACTTGAAGTAAATGAATCTCTCCTTACCGGTGAATCAGATGCTATTCTGAAACGTGCAGAAGATTCGCTTATGTCAGGAAGTTCAGTTATCAGCGGTACATGCCGTGCCAAAGTTCTCCATGTAGGTGCAGACAGCTATGCCGCAAAAATCACCAAGGAAGCAAAAAAACTTAAAAGTATGAATTCAGAACTTGTCGGTTCAATGCGTAAAGTTACCAAAATGACAAGCTTTTTTATTGTTCCTCTCGGAATACTGCTTTTTCTTGAAGCAATGTTTCTTCAGGACAACAGTACCCTTTACAGTGCTGTAGTAGGTACATCAGCCGGTCTTCTCGGAATGCTCCCTAAGGGACTTTATCTGCTTATAAGCATAAGCCTTGCTGCCGGAATAATAACTCTTTCAAAAAAGAATGTACTTGTTCAGGACTTATATTCACTTGAAAATCTCGCTCATGTAGATGTACTTTGCCTTGATAAGACAGGTACTCTCACAGAGGGAAAAATGAAAGTTGAAAAAGCTGTTGTACTCAATAAAAAGAATGAAGACCTTTTTTCCGACCTCATAGGCAGTTTCCTTAAAAATACAAAGGATAACAACGCTACATTCCAGGCTCTCAGTTCATATTTTTCAGACAATGATAAACTTTCTCCTGTAAGCGAAATTCCATTTTCATCAGACAGAAAATGGAGTGCTATGACTTTCAAAGAAAAAGGTACTTTTCTTATAGGTGCTCCTGAAAGACTCTGCAAGGATAATCATCCAAAGGAAGTACAGGAAAGTCAGAGCAAGGGAAAAAGAGTTCTGCTTGCAGGAATAACAAATGGTCAGGTTCAGAAGGATAAGCCTCTGCCGGATATTGAAATTCTCGCAGTTATCATAATAATCGACCCTGTCCGTGACCATGCTGCTGAAACAATCTCATACTTTCAGAGTGAAGGCGTTGCTGTAAAAATTATTTCCGGCGACAACCCTCTTACAGTATCATCTGCCGCACAACAGGCAGGAGTTTCAGGTTCTGAAAAATGGGTGGATATGAGTACTGTAAACGACAAGGATATTGATAAAGCTGCTGAAGAATATTCAGTATTCGGCAGAGTTACGCCTCTCCAGAAAAAACAGCTTGTTGAAGCATTCCATAAACAGAAACATACTGTTGCAATGACTGGTGACGGAGTAAATGACCTCCTCGCACTCAAGGAAGCCGATTGCAGTATTGCAGTTGGTCAGGGAAGCGATGCCGCCCGTCAGACTGCACAGCTTGTACTGCTTGATTCAGATTTTTCAGTTCTTAAAAATGTTCTTATGGAGGGCAGACGTGTTGTTCATAATGTTACACGTTCAGCCGGAGTATTCCTTATAAAAACGATATATTCAGTTCTGCTCTGTATAATCTGTCTGCTTACAAACACACCGTTCCCGTTTGTGCCTATACAGATAACTGTAATAGACCTTATAATTGAAGGCTATCCGTCATTTTTCCTGTCATTCATACCGGATTCACGCCGTGTAACATTCAAATTCCTGCCCGAAGCCATGCGTAGAGCCTTGCCGAATGCGATATCGATTGCAGTATGCTTTATAGTATATCTTGTAATGAATGCAATGGGTATAATCGGAGTTTCAGGTGAAAACACTCAGGCAAACATACTGCTTTTCCTCCTTATAGGAACTGTCGGACTTATGGGAGTTTTCAAGATGTGTGTACCATTTACAAAAATCAAGGCATTTTTTGCAGCAACATCAGCTATAGGATTCTATGCAGCAATTGCAGTATGTCTTTTCCTTAAAACTCATATTATAAATGCAGATATTCTTCATATTGATGCACCTCAGATGTCAACCCTTGTAATATTCTTTATTTTCGCAGCAATAAGCATTTTAACCGAACGTATTCTTGCAAATACAGCGTTCAGAAAAAAAGCATAAAAAAAAGAATCCCTTTCACAATGAAATGCTCCCCTTTTGTTA
>DJFA01000083.1:7279-13592 GCA_002431975.1 Ruminococcus sp. UBA5884 | reverse complement strand
ATTCGTTTTGTAGGGGCGACCATTGGTCGCCCGTTATGGTTTATCAATGATTTTATCAGTCAAACAATGATTTTTTCATACCAGAAACAAATACCGAATTTATGGTTTTACCATAATTCAGGCGGGCGACCAATGGTCACCCCTACAAAATAAACGAAAAATTCCTTGTTTTAAATCATAAGATTTTCGTTATAGAACTGACGTTTTTATAAGGGATTTTTCAGTATAATGAAAGGAGAATATACTTAATGAATATAAAACTTATTGCCACAGACCTTGACGGCACTCTGCTGACATCTCCTTACGGCACTTCAGAGGAAAATATATTGCAGCTGAAAGCCGCCGCACAATCAGGAATCAGAATAATTGTTGCAACTGGCAGAACATTTTCTGAAATTCCTCAGCAGATTAAGGATATCAGTGAAATTGATTTTTTTATTACCTCAAATGGCAGCTGCATAAGAAAAAATAATGGCGATATCGTTCATTCTTCATATCTTTCAGAAAATACAGTTAAAGCTGTATTTGAATTTTCAGAAAATTATAAATGTTTTCCTGATATCTATATTGACGGAAATTCATATATGCAGAAAAGTCATGCAATTGAATTTGCCTCCTGCACATTTGATATGTTCAGTATTGATGAAATTGCTTCATTATGCACTCTGACAGATGATATCTATAAGCTTTTTCGCAGTAATCCTTCAAAAACAGAAAAAATAAATCTCTTTTTCGCATCAGCTCAGGAACGTGAAAAAGCTGAAAAAAATCTCCGTTCTGTCCTGTCTGATGTCAATATTACTAATTCAATGTCACTCAATATAGAAATAAGCGATATAAATGCAAGCAAGGGAAAAGCTCTTGAATATGTATGCGGAAATCTTGTATCAGGTATAAAATCATCTGAAATAATGGCTCTCGGCGACAGCAACAATGATATTTCAATGTTTGACTATGCAGGATATTCGGTTGCTATGGGAAATGCTCCTGATAGCGTAAAAAATTATACAGATAAAGTCACAGGTCTTTGTTCTGAAAATGGTTTTGCAATGGCTATTAAAAATATAATAAAATAACGCCAATTCGATGGATTGTTTTTTGTAGGGGCGACCATTGGTCGCCCGTTAGATTCACCGAAATTTCAGGCGGGCGACCGATGGTCGCCCCTACAAAATATAAGAAAAATCCCTTATTTTGAATCATAAAAGTTTATTGTCGAATTTGCGTTAAAATAATACAAATCCGATGATTGTTTATGTAGGGGCGAACTGTGTTCGCCCGCCAGATTTACAGCATACCCCAAACGGGCGAACACAGTTCGCCCCTACAGAAACATTGTTTTAAAATAAGATTTTTTCAGCAAACATTAGTATTTTTTTGATGATAATATAACTATTTTAGTCACTTTATACATTATATATTGACTTTTCAGTGCTTTTAATGTAATATATTATTACGCTGAATATAACCTTAAAGCTTCAAAGGGAGGATAATTTATATGTATAATGATGTTAAAAAAATTCTTGAAAAATACGGACAGACTCATCTTCTGAAATATTATAATGAACTTAGTTCTGAAAATCAGGTCAAACTTCTTAACCAGATAAACAGTATCGATTTTTCATTGCTCTCACTTCTTGACAATAAAGAACATAAAGTCGAAAAGGGTAAGCTTGAACCGCTTGGTGCTCTCACAATAAATGAAATAGAACAGAAAAAAGATGAATTTCTTGCTGCCGGTCTTGATGCAATCAGAAAAGGCAAGGTTGGTGCTGTTCTGCTCGCAGGCGGTCAGGGTACAAGACTTGGTTTTGATAAGCCTAAGGGTATGCTTAATGTAGGAATCACTAAAACTCTCTATCTTTTTGAATGTCTTATAAACAATATCATGGCTGTAGTAAAACAGGCTGATGCGTGGATTCCTCTTTTTATTATGACAAGTGAAAAAAATAATGATGATACAGTCAATTTCTTTGAGGAAAATAATTATTTCGGATACAACAAGGATTATGTTTCATTTTTCATTCAGGAAATGGCTCCTTGCGTTGATTACAATAAAAAAATATTCCTTGAAGCCAAAGACAGAGTTGCTTCATCTCCTAACGGCAACGGCGGCTGGTTCTCATCTCTTAAAAAAGCCGGATTAAGCGATAAAATCGAAAGGGACGGCATTGAATGGCTTAATGTATTTGCTGTTGATAATGTTCTTCAGAAAATTGCTGACCCATGTTTTATAGGTGCTGTAATAGCTACAGGCAGCCAGTCAGGTGCTAAAGTTGTAAGCAAGGCTGCTCCTGATGAAAAAGTCGGCGTACTGTGCCTTGAGGACGGCAGACCTTCCATTGTTGAATATTATGAAATGACTGAGGAAATGACAACTCTTAGAGATGAAAGCGGCAGACTTGCATATAATTATGGTGTTATTCTCAATTATCTTTTCAGAGTTGACAGCCTTGAGGATTCTGTAGGAAAGACTCTCCCTGTTCATGTAGTTGAAAAGAAAATTCCTTATATTGATGAAAATGGTTCTTATATAAAGCCTGAAAAGCCTAACGGATATAAATTTGAAACTCTTGTGCTTGATATGGTTCATATGCAGGATAACTGTCTTTCATATGAAGTAGTCAGAAATAAGGAATTTGCTCCGATAAAGAATAAAACAGGTGTGGATTCTCTTGAAAGTGCAAGAGAGCTTATGAAGGAAAACGGTATTGAACTTTAATATTCCGTAAGTTCGCACATTTAAATTATGGTATAACCATAAATTCAACGGTTATTCCTGTAGGGGCGACCATTGGTCGCCCGCCGAAATTATGGTAAAACCATAAATTCGATATTTGTTTTCTGTATGGAAAAATCATTGGTTATCAGCATGAAATTCTGGTGATTGCAACGGGCGACCAATGGTCGCCCCTACAAACGAATCGGCATATTATTTAATCCTAATTTCAGAAAATAACCATCATGCATAAAAACAGCGGCCATTTTAAATGACCGCTTTTTTATTATTTGTCTGTATTATCAATTATCTTTATACCGAGTATATCAAGGTTTTCCTTGTCAACCTCTGACGGGCATTCTGACATAAGTTCGCTTGCATTCTGTACCTTAGGGAATGCAGTTACATCTCTGAGGCTGTCACAGCCGCACATAAGCATTGAAAGTCTGTCAAGACCTATGCCAAGACCTCCATGCGGCGGAGCTCCGTATTTATACGCTTCAACAAGGAATCCGAATTTCTTCTGGATTTCTTCTTCTGTAAGACCGAGAGCCTTAAACATTTTTTCCTGAAGTTCATAATCTGTAATTCTCATTGAACCTGATGAGAGTTCAACGCCGTTAAGAACAAGGTCATAAGCCTTTGCATATACCTTTTCAGGATTTGTATCAAGATACTGTATACATTCGTCCATAGGCATTGTGAACGGGTGATGCATTGCAAGCCATGAACCGCTTTCATCATCATATTCAAAGAACGGAAATTCTGTTATCCAGAGGAAATTATATCCTTCCGGAATGATATCAAGCTGTTTTGCTACTTTAAGTCTTAATGCTCCGAGAACAGGAAGTGTTATCTTGTTTTTATCGGCAACTATGAGTGCAACATCTCCCTGTTTGCAGCCGAGAGCTGAAATAATTGCATTGAGTTCATCTTCTGTCATGAATTTTGCAAATGAGCATGAAGGTTTTTCGTCAACCCAGCGTATATATGCAAGACCTTTTGCACCGATACCTCTTGACATTTCAGTAAGCTTGTCTATTTCTTTTCTTGTAAGTATTTTGGCAGCATTTTCAGCAACTATAGCACGGACGCTGCCGCCGTTTTCGATTGCTGATGTAAACACGCCGAATCCGCAGTTCTTTACAAGTTCTGAAATATCCTGAATTTCCATTCCGAAACGTGTATCAGGCTTATCAGAACCATATCTTGCCATAGCGTCATTGTATCTGAGTCTTGGAAGCGGCACAGGTATATCAATATCAAGTACTTTTTTGAAAAGATATGAGATAAAACCTTCTGTTGATTCAAGTATATCATCAACATCAACAAATGACATTTCAAGGTCAATCTGAGTAAATTCAGGCTGGCGGTCAGCTCGTAAATCCTCATCTCTGAAACATCTTGCAAGCTGTATATACTTATCCATTCCGGCAATCATAAGGAGCTGTTTATATATCTGAGGTGACTGGGGGAGAGCATAGAATTTTCCGTTATGGACTCTTGACGGAATAAGGTAATCTCTTGCTCCTTCCGGAGTGGATTTCATCATCATAGGAGTTTCTATTTCAATAAATCCGTTTGAGCAGTAGTATTCCCTTGCAGCCTGAGCGATTTTATGACGCATTATAAGGTTATCCTGCAAAGGTTTTCTTCTGAGGTCAAGATATCTGTATTTAAGACGGAGTTCTTCATTTACCTTTGTTTCATTCTGGATTTCAAAAGGCGGAGTCTGAGCCTTTGCAAGGATTCTCAAATCATTTACGATAATTTCGATATTTCCGGTTTTTATATCCTTGTTAATACTTGAACGCTGCTGAACAGTACCTTTTGCCATAAGAACGTATTCACTTCTGCATGAAGCAGCTTTTTCAAATATTTCCCTGTCAGTTTCATCATTGAATGCAAGCTGAACTATACCTGTCCTGTCACGCAGGTCAATGAATATAAGGTTTCCGAGGTCACGGATTTTCTGGACAAATCCTCCTACTGTGACTTCAGAGCCTATAGTTTCAACGTCATTACAGTAACAAGTACGTTTCAGACCTTTCATATTGTCTGCCATTTTATAAAATCCTCCTGTTATATATTCATATTGCCGAGCGTATCACTGAACATTCCTGCAACGGAAATATCTGAAAATCTGTCAGCAAATTTATTGTCAAGAGCAATTTCATTCTGTTCACCGGTTTTCATATTTTTGATTTTAACAGAACCGTTTTCAAGTTCATTGTCACCGAGAACCATAGAAAATGCTGAACCGAGTTTATCTGCATATTTCATCTGAGCTTTAAGACCTCTGCCCATAACATCGTATTCAACTCTGAAACCTTCCTTGCGGAGTTCATCTGCAATTGTCATAGCTTTTAAAAGAGCATTTTCACCCATAGGAGCAATATAGAGGTCGCATGATGACGGCTGTATAAAATCACAGCCCTGTTTTTCCATGGTGATTATAAGTCTTTCAATACCCATTGCAAAGCCGAGTGACGGAGTTGCAGCACCGCCAAGTTCCTGTATAAGACCGTCATATCTTCCGCCGCCGCATACAGTACCCTGAGCACCTATATCTGTTGTTACAAATTCAAAAACAGTCTTTGTATAGTAATCAAGACCTCTTACTATTTTAGAATTTACAGTAAATTCTATATTCATAGCATTAAGGTATGATTTGAGCTGTTCAAAATGACTGCTGCATTCATCACAGAGATAATCAAGTATTACAGGAGCATCTTTTGCTATTTCAGAGCATACAGGGCTTTTGCAGTCGAGTATACGCATAGGATTTTTTTCAAGTCTTGAAAGACAGGTGTCACAGAGTTCATCTTTTCTTGCTTCAAAATATGTTCTGAGAGCCTCATGATATTTTTTGCGGCACTGAGGACATCCTATTGAGTTGATATAGAGCTTTATATTTTTAAGACCTATTCTGTCGATAAGAGTCTTTGCAAGTGAGATTACTTCCGCATCAGCAGCAGCAGATTTGCTTCCTGCCATTTCGACTCCGAACTGATGAAATTCACGGAGTCTGCCAGCCTGCGGACGTTCATGTCTGAAACATGAAAGGATATAGAAAACTTTCTGAGGCATAGCTTCATTGAGCAGACCGTTCTGGAGCATTGCACGCATAGTGCCGGCAGTACCTTCAGGTCTTAATGTAAATGTGCTTTCCTTGGCGGTTACTGAATACATTTCCTTCTGTACAACGTCAGTAGTTTCGCCTACTGAACGCAGAAAAAGGTTTGTATTTTCAAAAGTAGGGATTCTTATTTCACTGAATCCGAAGCTTTCAGCAGTATCACGGGCAAGTTTTTCAACTGTATGCCATTTATACACATTCTGCGGTGTAATATCTTCTGTTCCGTTAGGTCTTTGAAATGAAAGAGCCATAGGTAAAAAACCTCCTTAATATATGTGGGTGTTATCAGTTAAATTCCGGTATTGATGATTTCTGTCTGTATATTATTTAACGCCAATCCGATTCTGTAGGGGCGAGCGGCAAACTGCCGCCTGTAATCTGAAAAATATCCGCCCATTGGTTTTACCGGAATTTAATCTGTTGACCAACGATTTTCCGTACAGAAAACAAATATC
>DJFA01000083.1:0-7194 GCA_002431975.1 Ruminococcus sp. UBA5884 | reverse complement strand
CCCCTACAGAATAAACGAAAAATACCTTGTTTTCAATCATAAATTTTGTTGTCGAATTTGCGTTATTTAACATGATTTTTCAGATAATAAAATGCCCCTTTAAAAAGAATTTTTTAAGGGGCGATTAAAAATATTACAGTTTTGGAGTTCCGAATTCCCGCCAATCCAAATCGCCTCGTTCAAGAGCAAGTATCAGAGCTTCAGCTGTAGCGATGTTTGTAGCAACAGGTACATTATGTACATCGCAGAGTCTGAGCAGATTCATGTCATTGGGTTCATGGGCTTTCGGAGTTATCGGGTCTCTGAAAAACAGCAGCACATCAATTTCATTGCATGAAATTTTTGAGCCTATCTGCTGACCTCCGCCCTGAGCACCGCTGAGGTAACGCTGGATATTGAGTCCGGTAGCCTCGCTTACAAGCTTTCCGGTAGTTCCGGTGGCACAGAGGTTGTACCTTGAAAGTATACCGCAGTATGCGATACAGAACTGTACCATAAGTTCTTTTTTTGCATCATGAGCAATCAATGCAATATTCATATAGATGAATTCCTTTCTTCTGGAAAAATTTTATATCAGTTTAATTTCATTGACAGAGGTACATCTTCGCCCCGTATTCTTTTTGATATTGCATCAAAAGCTGCAAGGCTCGGAGCACCGTATGGTATAGGCTGACCTGTACCGGTAGCGACAACAAGCTGATAATCCTCAGGGATAACGCCTATAAGCTGTACGCCGACTGTATCTATTATTTCGTCAAGGTCTTTTACGAGTGAAAAGCCGATAGCTTTTTTTGTAACCTTGTTGATTATAAGACGCTGACGCTGATTTCCTCTTGCATAGAAGGCATCTGACATCATCTGTGCATCTCTTGCACATATCGGGTCAGGAGTTGAAACTACGAGTATGAGGTTTGACTGTTCAACTATATCAAATACATGGGAATTGATACCTGCACCTGTATCTATGATGATATAGTCATAATATTTTTTAATCTGCTGGCATATGTCAGCAATCTGTTCGGCAGTAACGACTGTAAACGGGTCTTTAGGAGCACATAATATATACAGGTTGCTTGCCATGGTTGTCTGTGTGACTGCATCAAGAATGCTGCACTGTCCTGAGAGGACTGTACCCAAATCCTGTGTTATTTTGTCCTGCATACCGAATATTATGTCAATACACCTCAGTCCGAAATCGAGTTCGATGATAAGTGTACGGCATCCCTGTTTAGCGAGGGAGTATCCGAGACCGGAACAGATAGAAGATTTTCCTGTACCACCTTTACCGGAGGTAATAGCAATTACTTTAGACATAATAACTCCTTTCCAATATTGCCGGCTGAAATTTTATGCACAAGCAATAAAAATCAAATAGTTCACTTTATATTGTACCACAAATTATTGGTTTGTCAAAGTTAAAATTATGCTTTATTTTAAATTTGTTGAAATGCCTTTATTTTTCGCTATATGTTTGTATATTATGCACAATAATTATTCTGAAACAGAAGTGGTTTCAGGTTCTTCGGCAGTTCCGAAATATGCATCTATTATTTTTCTTACCATATATTTAGAATATTCGCCGCCTTCGATTATTCCGGCAAAGGCTATCTGCGGATTATCGGCAGGAGCAAAGCCTATAAATGTTGAGTCAGTTCCTCTTGCAGACTGCGGAGTACCTGTTTTTATCGCAACATCAAAGCCTAAGTCATTGAGAGAATATTCGCCTTTCGGAGTATTGTGTGAAGCGGCTATCATGCCGTTTCTTATATATGAATAGATATCATCATAATTGAGTTCTATTTTGTCGGCAACTTCGGGTTCAATTTTCTTTACAAGCTCACTCATATCATAATTGTATATGCTGTCAACGAGATGAGGCTTATAGCGTACGCCTTCATTTGCAATGGTTGAGGCGGCAACTGCAAGCTGAAGCGGAGTTACTCCCACTTCCGACTGACCGATTGCAGCCTGTACTACCTGACCGATTGTCCATGTCATACCGAGTCTTTCAAATGTTTCAGGATTTGCAAGATATCCGGCTGAATCGCCTGATTCAAGGCCGAGCGACTGTCCAAGCCCGTAATGACCTGCATATTCGCTTATCTTGTCTATTCCAAGACGCTGACCGAGTTCATAGAAATAAATATTGCATGAAACTTCAATGGCTCTTGTAACGGCAATATTTTTATGGAATCCTGTGCAGTGCATATTATAGAGATATGTCTGACCACAATAGAATGTTGAACTTCCTGTTACAATTCCCTCGTTGAGTCCGGCAGTAGCCGTAATAGTCTTGAATGTAGAACCCGGACGGTATATACCGTCTGTTGCACGGTCTATTATAGGCTGACCGGGACGTTCAAGAAGTTCTGAATAATTATCCGTATACTCATCAATCGTATATGTCGGGGCAGTCGCAAGAGCGAGAACTGCTCCTGTTTTTACGTCAAGAACAACTATAGCTCCTGATGTAACATCAGTATACTGACCGGACTGGTGATGATTGAGATAGACTATGAAATTTTCAAGTATATCCTGAACATCACGCTGAAAATCATTGTCTATTGTAAGTTTTATACTGTGTCCTGCAACAGCTTCCTGAGTAACTTCATTTCCGACAACTTTGCCGTTTGACATTGAAAATGAACGCACACCGTTCTGACCTCTCAGATATGATTCCATACCTTTTTCAAGACCGCTTTTTCCGACTGTATCGTCCATTGCATAGCCGAGTTCTTTAAGTTCGTCATATTCTTCTGCATATACAGGGCCTACAGTACCTATTTCATGCGGTATTATATCAGTTTCAGCATACATTCTTGAAGGAGCTTCAATTATATCTGCTCCGTCAAGTTCGGGACTGAATTCCTTTATTACAACTACCGTGTCAAGCGGAACATCTTCAGCGACTGTAAAGACATTTCCGATTGAAAAGTTGCGTATTTCCATTTCATATCTGAGGCCTGCAATTATACGCTGTTCATGTTCTGAATAGCTGTCTGATATCTGATAATCCTCTTTAAGCTTGTCAATGCAGTTTTCAGCGGTTGCATATACATTTACGCCGATTTTCTTTTTAAGCTTTTCAACAGCCGCATCGCTGTCAGGGAGAAACTCATAAGGAGCTTCCATAGTCACAGGTATTGACTCTATCCATGAAACGCCGTCATTTTCAAGCAGTTCTGAAAGTTTGAGAAGTACTTCATTTCCATCATTCAAATCATCAGGAAAGAATGCAGCCTGTATTATTACATTATAGCCGACCTTGTTCTTTACTATCGGATTGCCGTTGATATCAGTTATTTCACCTCTTGTAGCATTTATTTTCTGGGTTGAAACGGTGATATTTTCAGCAGAACCTGTAAAATCAATATATTCTGAATTATCTTCTGAAACCTGTATTTTAAGCAGTTCTATCACGGCAAATGACATTGATGCAAGTACTATAAGAATTATAATTGCAGTTCTTAATCCATCAATAAATTTTCTGAACATTTAAAGACTCCTTTTTTAACGCCAATTCGATGAATTGTTTATGTAGGGGCGAACTGTGTTCGCCCGTTCCAATTTACCGGAATTTCGGGCGGGCGAACACAGTTCGCCCCTACAAATATAATGAAAACCCCTTATTTTAATTATAAAATTTTTATGTCGGTTTATAAATCTATAGATGCCTGAAGGCGTTCAGGAGTAAATTTATGCCGTACTGCCCTTATAAGCGGATAGAGCAGAAGAGCTGAAACTGATGTCATAATGCATGACGGAAGAATTATATCATAATATATCAATGATGTATTTTCATCACTGCTCCATACGACATAATAAAGAAAATAATCAAGTCCGCCATGAAGAAATACAATTACTGATGTTACAATAAATACATTTATAATATTGCGTCTTAAAAGATTTACAAATAAAAGCGATGAAAATACACAGGCTGCAACAAGGAATACTGCGTTGTATCCGAGAAGCCTGCCGACTGAAATATCAGTAAGCAGTCCGCAGAGAACTCCTGTACAGGCTGATATCAGTTCATCTTCATTGACTGATATGCATAATGCTGCCGGTATCAGCAGCAGAGGTTTTACAAAGCTGCCGACTCCTGAAAATATATAGAATACAAAGATTATAACAAGGAATATTCCCCATCTTGCAGCAGTCATTCTCCTCTGATATTTGAGATGAATATTTTTAATCCGCATTGCCTGCCTCCTGACCGTTGAATGCTGTAATAACCATTACAGATGAAACTTTCTGTATATCAACATAAGGTTTTATTACTGCATATGATGAAAGACCGCTTTCATCTGCTTCAGTATATTCAACGCTTCCTATCAGAAAATCTTTTGGAAAGCGTCCGCTTGCTCCTGATGTAGTGATTATGCTGCCTTCCTCAAGGCGGTTTTCCCTGTCAATATATATCATTTCGCATTTTCCGTCACGGGCATATTTTATATTTCCCTGAACTATTCCGGTATCATTTGTCTGGCGGCATATCGCACCTATTGCAATGTCAGGTGAAAGGACTGTTTCAACGGTTGAATATGTTTCAGCGACTTCAGTTATTATTCCTACAATTCCCTCAGATGTCACAACCGGGTCATATAATGAAATATCGTCCTCAGAACCTCTGTCAATGACGAATGAGGCATAAGGGTCATTGGCTGTGCGGCTTATTACGGTACATGGATTTGAGAGAACAACATCTTCATGTTCTTCCTTTATGCCGATAAATTTCTGAAGTTCATCAAGTTCATTCTTTTTATTTTCATAATCCGTCAAATCCTGACGGAGCTTTGCAATTTCAGTACGGAGCTTTTCGTTTTCGTCCTTGTATTCAGAGGCATTTACAAGAGCATCAAGCTTTTCACCGACAAATCCGGAAGCTGATGAAGCGTATTCCTTTATAGGATTTGTAATTCTGTTTACAAATTCAGTTCCTGAAAACGGAGTCCCGTCAGAAAGAGCTGAACAGAGCATAAAGCCTGCAAGCAATGCCAGAATGCATACTATAAGTTTAAATTTAAATGTTTTGAAAAATTCACTCATTACTTAAATCAGCTCCTCCACGGCAGAATTTGAATTAATAATATCTCGGTTCATCAGTCAGAGCGTCCTGATAGTCAGATGGTTTTTCAAGGATTCTGCCCATGCCCTCAGCCACGCAGTCAAGCGGAAATTCAGCTATATATACAGGCATACCTGTTTCGTGGTTGATAAGGGTATCAAGACCTTTGAGCAATGCACCGCCTCCTGCAAGAGTTATCCCCTGAGTTATTATATCAGATGAAAGTTCAGGCGGAGTTTTTTCAAGAGTCAGTTTTATTGCCTCGATTATCTTTGAAAGAGGTTCAGCAAGAGCATCTCTTATTTCAGCAGATGAAACGGCTATATTTTCAGGCAGACCATTAAGGAGATTGCGGCCGCTTATCTCCATATTTTCCTCCTCGTCCTCAGGATATGCAGAGCCTATTTTCATTTTGATATCTTCAGCGGTGCGTTCTCCTATCAGAAGATTATATTTTCTTTTTATAAAGCTTACTATTGCAAGGTCAAGCTCATCGCCTGCAATGCGTACAGAGCGTGAAGCGACTATTCCGCCGAGAGATATAACAGCAACCTCAGTAGTTCCGCCGCCTATATCGACTATCATATTTCCTGACGGCTCATCAACCGGAAGACCTGCACCGACTGCGGCAGCCATAGGTTTTTCAACGATAAATACCTGTTTTGCACCTGCAAGTTCAGCTGTATCCTTTACGGCACGTCTTTCAACGGGAGTTACGCCGGAGGGAATGCATATTATTACTCTTGCCTTTGTGAAAAGAGTTCCTTTAAGAGCTTTTTTAATAAATTCCTGAAGCATTGTTATAGTAATGTCAAAATCAGCTATAACGCCGTTTTTAAGCGGTTTGACAGCAATGATTGACCCCGGAGTCCTTCCGATGACATCTTTTGCGTCCTGACCGACATATTTAGCTTTTTCAGTGCGTGTATTTACGGCGACCACGGACGGTTCACGGATTATAATTCCTTTTCCACGCATATAAACACGGGTATTGGAAGTGCCGAGGTCAATACCGATATCTTTAGTAAACATATAGTCCAGTCTCCTTTTGTTCAGAACACCTGTATTATTTTTATAATACCCAATAGTTTTTATGTAATGCTATTCAACATTCTTTACAATTTTAGGATATGCAAATATCGCTGCAAGAAATGTAACAGCATGAGCAATGCTTATATTGATTGAAATTCCGAGAGTAATTTTTATTATTATAAGGTCTATTACCATAGGGCTGTCATTTTCAAAGCCGATTGATTTTGAATAGCTCAGGAATTTAAGAGCATCTATATCTTTGCACATAATGGCAATCATTGAACCGAGAACCATTGATGTGAGTATAAGAAATGCAAATACCAGACCTTTTTTGCTGAACTTCATTCTGAAAACCTCATTTCTTTTTTTTAATTCATTCAACTCCTCTGTAAAGGAGACCTCTTGTTATATTTGCCGCAGGGGCTGTATCCGATGATGAAATATATTTTTTTATGATATCAGCAGTTTCCTGCGGTGATTCGTCTGTAAAGAGCAGAAGCAGAAAATCAGTCTGACTGAGTTCAGAGAGTCTGTCTGCCATATAGATTTTTTCAGGATTAAGTATTTCAGCATATTCCTGACAGCATAATACGGGGAATTTCCGTCCGGTGCGGTCGGTAAGGTGACCGGTGCATTTTCCGCAGCCGGTTTCATTTTTTATGGGGCAGTTTCTTACAAGCATAAGCGGAAATCTTCCGTATGCGACAGTTCCATACGGCATGAAATCCGCAAGTGAACGTATCTGATTTATTTTAAGTTCTGCCGATACAACAGTATCTGAAAGACCGAGTTCTGCAAATTTTTTAAGACTGCATGAGTTGGAAATATTGAGTCTGAAACTGCCATGCATTTCAAATCCATATTTTTTTCCTGTACTGATATATGCAATATTGCTGCATACAAGTCTTTTAAATCCGAGATTTTTAAGCTCAGAGAGCATTTTTTCAGTTTTCTTCTCATCTGTTATAAAAGCAGGAGGTTTTATTATTATTTTGTTTTTTATATCATCTGATATTCTGTCACTGTATCTGATTATTTCATCAGCAGGAACAGCAATATACTGTATTCCGGAAATATCAGCCTTTTCAATCTGG
>DJFA01000085.1:21181-23386 GCA_002431975.1 Ruminococcus sp. UBA5884 | reverse complement strand
ATTTTATTGTCGAATTCGCGTTTAATAATAAAATTTTATCACCGAAAAAACAAAAAGCTCCTGAAACACAGTGTTCCAGGAGCATTTTTTTATATGCTGATATTATGCTTCATTGTCATTGTTTCTGATTTCAACACGTCTGATTTTGCCGCTGATAGTTTTAGGGAGTTCCTTTGTAAATTCAACTATTCTCGGATATTTATAAGGAGCGGTATGAGTTTTTACATAATTCTGGATTTCCTTTTTAAGCTCATCAGAGCCCTCAGTTCCCTTTGTAAGAACGATAGTAGCCTTTACTACCTGACCTCTGATTTCGTCTTTTGCAGCAGTTACAGCACATTCAAGTACATAAGGAAGTTCCATGATAACGCTTTCTATTTCAAAAGGTCCGATACGATAGCCTGATGATTTGATAATATCATCAACTCTTCCTACATACCAGAAATAGCCGTCCTCATCACGCCATGCAGTATCTCCTGTATGATACATATTATCATACCAAACCTCCTTGGTTTTCTGTTCATTGCGGTAATATCCGCAGTAAAGACCGCACGGAATCTTTTCGCCTGTTCTTACAATAATTTCGCCTGTTTCACCGTTTTTTGCACTTGTTCCGTCAGGGAGAACTATATCGATATCATAAAGCGGAGAAGGCTTGCCCATTGAACCCGGCTTCGGATTTGTTCCGACAAAGTTTCCTATAGCAAGAGTTGTTTCAGTCTGACCGAATCCTTCCATAAGCTTTACGCCTGTAGCTTTGTAGAACTGCTGATAAACCTCAGGATTAAGAGCTTCACCGGCAACTGTTGCATATTCGATTGATGAAAGGTCATATTTTGAAAGGTCTTCCTTTATAAAGAATCTGTACATTGTAGGAGGAGCACAGAATGTAGTTATATGATATTTTGCAAACATCGGGAGTATATCTTCGGCATGGAATCTGTCAAAATCATATGTGAATACAGCTGCTTCACAGAGCCACTGACCATAGAGTTTGCCCCAGAGAGCTTTTCCCCAGCCGGTATCTGATATTGTAAAATGCAGACCATTAGGATTTACATTATGCCAGTATTTCGCAGTAATAAAGTGTCCGAGAGGATATTTATGATTATGAGCAGCAATTTTCGGATATCCTGTAGTTCCTGAAGTAAAGAACATAAGCATTTTATCGCTGCCGCAAGGTGTATCCTCTTTGCGTTCATATACATCGCTGAATGCGGCAAATTCTTCATTGAAGTTATGCCAGCCGTCTCTTGAGCCGTTTACTATGATTTTTGTTTCAAGAGTTTCACACTTAGGAGCAGCAATATCAACCTGATGAGCAACATCTCCGTCAGCAGTGCATACGATAGCCTTTACTCCGGCAGCATTGAATCTGTATTCAAAATCATGGTCAACGAGCTGATTTGTTGCAGGGATAACAATAGCACCTATTTTATGGAGTGCAAGTATTGAGAACCAGAACTGATAATGTCTTTTGAGAACGAGCATAACTCTGTCGCCTTTTCCGATTCCGAGTGATTCAAAGTAGTTTGCAGTCATAGCTGAATATTTTTTCATATCAGCAAATGTAAAGCGTCTTTCTTCCTTTGAATTTGAAATATGGAGCATTGCAAGCTTATCAGGACATTTTTCAGCAAGAGCATCAACAATATCAAATGCAAAATTGAATTTTTCCTCATCTTTGAAGCTTATTTTATTGATTACACCATTTTTATCGAGTTCAGTGTCAATAAATTTGCTGTATATGAAGTTATTGTTTGAAACTCTGCTTATAACATCAGTTTTGACAGGATTTTCAACCGCAGCGTTATATTTTGAGATTTTTCCGTTTTCATTGAGAACAACTGCATAAAGTTCGCAGTCCTGACCGCCTACAGCAACCATTCCGTGAGGGTTTCCGCTGTCATAGTAGATTGCATCGCCTTCATTGAGCACTTCAACATTGCCGTTTATCTGGATTTTAAGAGAACCGCTGATAATGATATCAACTTCCTGACCTTTATGAGTGCTGAATTTCATCTCCTGATTTTCAGCTTCTCTGGAATATGGGATTTTAACTCTGAAAGGTTCAGCAATTTTATTTTTGAAAAGCGGAGCGAGGTTATTATAAGTAAAGCCTTCACGTCTTGCGATAGGCAGACCTTCACCTTTTCTTGTAACTGAATATTCTGAAAGGCTTGGGCTTGTACCTTCAAGCAAATC
>DJFA01000085.1:17120-21071 GCA_002431975.1 Ruminococcus sp. UBA5884 | reverse complement strand
TGTTCTTCGCTGATTCCAAGGATTTCACGGAGAGTTCTGATTCTCTCAGCGATTTCCATAAGTTTCTGTTCCATATTTTCCATAGTGTCCTCCTTATTAAATAAAAAACGCCTCAAAGATTGTAAAAACCTTTGAGGCGGATAAAAAATCCGTGGTACCACTCAAATTGCACTTTTATCAGATAAAAGCACCTCTCTGCAAGCTCAGTCAAGCTCTGTGCATTAACGCTGCACTGTCGGAAAGCATCTACTCGGCATATTGTAAGCCTTTGGGACTTTCAGCTCAGAAGGGATAAGCCAATGAAAATATCCGCTGCCGGTTCGCACCATTTCCGGTTCTCTGTAAACATTTATTTTCAGCCGTCTTCGTCATAGCCTTTTCAGATTAAATTGTAATTAGTATATCATAAAGCGGATAATTTGTCAATAGATATTTAAAAAAATTATTTTTCATTCTTTTCAGATGATTTATTCTGCATTTTCAATCTTTCTGATTTCGGATGATAGATTTTAGCTTTCTGTATTATTCTGACTGTTTTTGCCATATAAATCCCTTCTTTTTTTTAAAAATCCGGCTGTATTTATATTATATGTATAACTCAGGGCTTAATACACGCAAATCCGATGGATTATTTTTCTGTAGAGGTGAAAATTGGTCGCCCGTTATGGTTCATCTGTTTCAGTAGACTAAGGGAGAGTAAGGGAGGGTTGGAGGCTTTTTATATTTCTATCATATGAAAATTTGAAAATAAAAATATATATAGCTATTATAAAACTGTCTTAACCCTCCCCAACCCTCCACACAGTTTGCCCGCCTGAATTTACAAAACGAATCTGCATATTAAATCTGAACTTCAGATAAACGAATTACAATCGAATTGGCGTTAATTTAAATATGAAATTTCTTTTTTAATTCGATAATTACATTTCTTCCCTGAAAAATCAGCAGACCGGCAATTGTTATTATGCTGAGAGTTGTGCATATTACGGAAGGATACTGTATTTTCACAAGACTTGCTGAATAAAGAATTATCGGAACTATTCCGAATATTGAATCTATAAATATAAAGAAAACATAGTCCTGAAGCCGCATTTTAAAAGCTTTTATAAATATAAGCATGATTATTATTGCAAAAATGCATACTGCGGGAATTACAAAATCAAATGACCAGCCATGCCAGCCGGTTATCCTGTCCCACATTACTGAAAGAACGGATATTACAAAAACATGATAAAGAATAGTTTTCGGGATATTGCTGCCTTTTCGTATGATTATGAAAAGACTTATCCAGAGACTGAGCATTCCGAGAACCACAAGCAGCGACCAGCCGCCGCTTTGCGGTATCATATAGTTTACGGCAAGAGCTATTATACATATGCTTATTGATATGAATGCAGCCGTTTTTATAAGAAATTTATATTTGCTGTAGAACGTCGGTATGTAAGGATAAAGCTCCTCCTCACCTGTTCCTGTAAGTACGGTCTGACAAAGAGGGCATATTTTTCTGTTGCCGACAACATCGACGTTGCATTTGTCACAGTGTTTCATAAAGTCAGGGTCACTCCTCTCTGAATTCCAAAGGATTGGTTGAGATTTCAACCTTTATACCCATGGAAGAAAGATGACAGAAAAAATTTCTCTGTATATCGCTGTTTATAAACGGAGATGTATAGCTTATGCTTATATTGTTTTTATATGAACACATACAGACTGACGGACGGTTTCCTGATGTGCATATATCAAATATACGGATATAGTCCTGAAATATTTCAGGCATTTTTATTATACCCACATTTGAAACTGATGATGTAACTTCAAGAGCTGATATATCATGTGCAGTTTTAAGACATATATCCTTGAAAAAAAGCGGTGCTATCTTGGCAAATGCGTTATGTTCCACCTTTGACAGGGAATTTATATGAGCAGAAAGTTTTTCAAATGTAAGATTCTGACTGAACTGTTCAGATACTTTTTTGATTATATCATTGAAATCACCTGAATTTATGCTGAAATTGTATTCTATATTGACAGTTCCGAAAAAATTTCTTGCTGTTTCAGATTTGAAATAGTTGCGGAGATTGACAGGAACAGAAATTATAACAGGATTTTTCTTTTTTCTCTCAGGTATCTCCTCCCCTATCGCAGCTATAAGGCAGGCTGTCAGGAATATGGTTATTGAACAGTTGTATTCATGAGCTTTGTTAAGAGTCTGGTTTACAGGTATAACTCCCCTTATAAGTTTGAGTCTGTAGCCTGAATATTTAAGACCTCTTACTTTATATGCACGTCTGAATTTATCCTTTCTGGCATCAGGGAATTTCTTTTTTGAATAGTATTTCTGAAAACTGTCTGATGATTTCTGAAAATCTGATGACGACTCGAACCATTCAGGTTTTATGCTGATATTATGCAGTTCTGAAAGATAATTTATAATAAGAGCCTGAAAAAAATGCAACGCTCCTGTTCCGTCTGAAAGAGCATGGAATACCTCAAGATTTATGCGTTTTTTATAATATGTTACTTCAAAAAGCAGATTTATTCTGTTTTTTCTGTAAATGGGGGCACATATGCTTTTATATTCCTCTTTTACAACAGGTTTTATATCGCTTCTTTCAAGATAGTACCAGAAAAAGCCTCTTTCAAGGACTGATTTATAAATTGAAAATGCTTCAGCAGTAACTTCTGCGGCGTGCTGGAGGACTTTCGGAACAATATTTTCAATAAGTTCGCATGAATAGCGGAAAACTTTTGTATCAGTCTTATTGCTTGACGGAGGAAAGATTTTTCCGGCATTGTCAAGTTTGTTCCATTTTTTTTCAGATGCCATTATTATATGCCGCCTTGTCAAGAAATTCATTTATATAGTTATAACTCTGCTGAACTATTTTGAAATTAAGAGGCAGAGTTATAAAACCATGCAAAGCATCCTCTATTCTGTGAATTTCAGCATAATTTCCGGCAGAACGCAGTTTTTCTCCATAAGCTTCCCCTTCATCACGCAAAGGGTCATATTCAGCCGTCAGTATAAGTGCAGGAGGGAGATTTTCATGATTTTCAGCAAGCAGTGGGGCAAAAAGCGGATTATTGTAATCCTCAGGGGATTTTGCATACATTTCCGCATAATCGCAGACTCTCTGTGCTGTAAGAAAATAATCCTTTCCGCATTCATGAACGGATTTGAACGGAGAATTTTCAGAATGGTCATTGAAAACTGCCGGATATATCAGTATCTGTGCATCAATTTCAAATTCTTTTTTTTCTCTTGCCATAAGGCAGACCGCAGCAGAGAGATTTCCGCCGGCACTGTCACCTATAAGTATTATACGCTGATTTTCCTTTTTATCCTCAGCAATTTTCTTTACAACCTGATAGCAGTCATAAAGACCGTCAGGGAATTTGTTTTCCGGAGCTTTTCTGTATTCAACGGCTATAACGCATCTTTTTGTTTCACGGCACATTACAGAACAGGTATGCGAATAGCTTTCAATATCGCCGATTACCCAGCCGCCGCCATGAAAGAATATCAGTATATCCTCACTTTCAGAAACATCAGGTATAAAAGTTCTTATCGGTATATCATTGATTTCGCTGTCAGCGAATATATACCCTTCTGATATATCGCTGATAAACGGGTGGGCGAGTCTGTAAAGATGTCTTATTTTCTGATATTTGTTTTTTACATCAATATGGGCAAAGGATACAGCCTTTATTGTTTTCAGCACAGCTTTGTTTATTGCCAATAAAATCACTCCTATTTAAAAATAACCATATTAATTATATCTCATATTATATATTATAGTCAAGTGCTGATTGCATAAGGCAAAATTTATGCTTTTATTTTTTTGCCGTATATGATATAATAATTAAAATAACGCAAATTCGATGGTTATTTTAAAATTCAGGATTGAATAATGTTAATCTGATGGATTGTTTTTGTAGGGGCGACCATTG
>DJFA01000085.1:0-16978 GCA_002431975.1 Ruminococcus sp. UBA5884 | reverse complement strand
TTGTTTTTAATCATAAAATTTTGCTGTCGAATTGGCGTAAAATACAGTGAACCTGTACCGGTTATAAATTGTATATATTAATAAAACAATGATTAAAAAAAGGTGTGTACAAAATTGAAAAGATTTCTGCTCAGTACATTTCAGAATATAGCGGGAATTTCTGCGGCAGTGTTTCTGCTTTTCTTTGCAGAACCGTTTGTAATTGAATTTATGGAAAAAACGCCGGAGGAAATACAGCCTGTATTTGAAAACAAATTATTTGATGAACCTGTATTTGAATGGATAGAACCTGATATACCCTGGGAATACCAGATAGAAGATGTTCCGCATATAGAACAGGGTGACGATTATCCAACAGGCTGCGAGAGTGTCAGTGCTGTAATGGTTCTCCAATATTTCGGATATGATATTTCACCTGATGAATTTATAGACGATTATCTGCCGAAAATGGATACATATGCAGAGGGTGAAGGCGAAAACAGAGTAATATTTGCTGCCGACCCGAATGAATATTTTGTAGGTGACCCGTATGATGAACACAGTATAGGCTGCTATGCTCCTGTTATAGCTGATTCGCTTGAACGCTGCACGAACGGTGACGACTATGAAATAATAAATGAAACAGGTTCTTCAATCGGAGAGCTTCTGCGTGAGTATATACTCAATGATATCCCTGTTATATTCTGGGCAACTATGAATATGCAGCCGTCAAGAGAAGGCACTACATGGACAATCATTGATACAGACAGGGAATTTACATGGATTGCCGGTGAACATTGCCTTGTACTCACCGGATATGACCATGAATATTATTATTTCAGCGACCCCTCATGCGATGAACCGGTAACCGCATATAAAAAGGATATCGTTGAAAAAAGATACAATGAACTCGGTAAACAGTGCGTTGTAATGAAACAGAAAGGATAATGATTTTTATGAATATGCCGAAAGACCCGATTATGCTTTTAAGCTGTATAAATATGCTCCTGAGAGATAAATATGAAAATCCGGAGGAGCTTTGCAAATCCGAAAATATTGATATTAAAGAACTTGAAAAATCTCTTATGTCAATAGGATACAAATATAATCCTGAAATCAATCAGTTCAGGTAATTTTTATTTCTCTCGGCGGAACAGGAGTTGAAAAGACTATCTGAGTTGAAGTATTTCCAAAACGCTGGAGCTGTCCTATAAATGAATCAAGCTCCTGAGTGCTTGCAAATGCTACTTTTATAAGCATTGAATAGCTTCCTGTTACGCAGTTGCATTCAATTACATTCGGACAGTCATTGATAAAAGGATAGAATTCTGATTTCTGGCTTGCTGAAATCTCAAGGCTTACAAATGCAGTTATATGATAACCGAGCTTCTGTTTGTCAACCATGGTTTTATAGCCGAGAATAATCCCCTGTTTTTCAAGCTTTTCAATTCTTGCTGAAACCGCCGGAGCTGACAGAAATACTTTTGAAGCAAGAAATTTCAAAGGATATCTTGCATTTTCCTGTAAAAGAGTAATAAGCATAGCATCTATTTTATCCATATCCCAAATCTCCTTAAATAAAAAATAAAAAAGGGCATACTGAAAGTATCAGTACGCCCCTTTGCGTTTATATTCATATTATAGCATAAAAAAACAAAGAATTTGTTAATGCTTTGTGAATTTTATAAACCGTATATGCAGATTTACTTTTTAACATTAATTATCTGCTGTCTTGTTTTTCTGACTTCCTGAAGATTTTTCTGAAAATATGCTTCTGTATCGGAGAGAATATTTTCAACATATATATTTGCAGCATTCTTGACATCTTTTGATTTTGTCTGAGCCTGCATAAGGAGTTCATAAGCCTTTTGCTTTGCCTGTTTTGAGATTTCATGTTCAGCAACCATATTTCTTGCACGTTCTTCAGCCTGACGGATAATTTCTTCAGCTTTTGTTTCAGCATCTTTTTTTATACGGTCGCATTCAAAAGTAATAAGCTTTGCTTTCTGAATCTCCTGAGGCAGATTTTCACGCATATCATAAATAAGGTCTTTGAGTCTGTCGCCGTCTATGACAAGTTTATGTGCGGAGAGAGGAACATTAGTGCCTTTGTCAATGACTTCATCTATTTCATTAAGAATTTCATCAATATCGCTCATTTTTTTAGCCTCCTTGTTATTTTACAATTCTGTTTTTTATATCATTGAGAATGCATTCCGGAACAAATGAACTTATATCGCCGCTGAAGCTTGCAATCTGCTTTACAACGCTTGAACTGAGATACATATTTTCAGTGCTTGTAGTAAGGAAAACCGTTTCAGCATCAGGATAAAGCTTTTTATTGGCAAGAGCCATCTGAAATTCATATTCAAAGTCGCTGACGGCACGCAGACCTTTTACAATGGCAACTGCTCCCACACGCTGAACATAGTCAGCAAGCAGACCGTCAAGTATATCTATTACTATATTATCCATGCCCGGAGTATTTTCTATTACGGTTTCAATCATGCGTATGCGTTCAATCGGTGTAAAGCTCGGAGATTTTGAAGGATTGACGGATACAAGGATTATAACCTTGTCAAAAAGTTTTGAAGCTCTCCTGAATATATCAAGATGACCAAGGGTTACAGGGTCAAAGCTTCCGGGGCATACTGCAACACGTCTCATAAATTTTTCAGTCCTCTCTGTTTACGGAAAATACTGTAACGGAGATTTTTCCGTAATTATATGTTTTTCTGACAGACATATTTTCATAGCTTCCATCAAGAACAAGTTCCTTTTCATGCTCACAGATGACAGTGCCGCCGTCATTCATGATTTTTGAAAGATATGGCAGTACTTTTTCAATAAGTCCATGTCTGTAGGGCGGGTCAAGTATTGCGATATCAAAGGTATCAGATGTTGTTTTTACAAATTCAGTTGCATCAGTAATTATCACACGTGCATTTTTTTCAAGACTGGTTGATGAAAGATTTTCTTTTGTAATGGCTGCTGATTTCTTTGAAATATCAGTGAACACGGCATAAGCAGCACCTCGGCTTAAAGCTTCTATGCCCATCTGACCGCTTCCTGAAAACAAATCAAGTACCTTTGCATTTATGATATCAAACTGTATCGCTGAAAAAACGGCTTCCTTTACCTTGTCGGAAGTAGGACGAACCTCCATGCCTTCAGCTGTTTTAAGTCGTCTGCCTTTAGCAGAGCCGGTAATAACTCGCATTATATCAGTAAATTCCTTTCATGATAACATTTCTTATATTATAACACTTAATTTGAAGTTTGTCTACTGTCTGATATCTTTTTTATTGTGCAGATTCCATAAAATTCATATGTATATTATACTTTCTTAAACGTTTCAGATTATCAAAAATGTAAAACATTACTGAACAAACAGCTTATATCAAAAAAAAACTTGAATTTTTGAAATTGCTGTGCTATAATATATAGAAAGTATTGAATATGGAGGTTTAATGTTATGAAGCATGTAAAAACTATCAACAAGGCTAATCTTAAGGAATCTGCTGAAAAGGGCGGCTGCGGAAAGTGCCAGGCATCATGTCAGTCAGCCTGCAAGACTTCATGCACTGTTGCAAATCAGAAATGCGAAAGATAATTTGCTGACATCTGATTAATAGCAGAAAAAAAGGGACTTTTATGTCCCTTTAAATTTTGTTTTAGGAGATTTGTTTTATGATACATAAGTATAAACTTAATGGCTATAACATCGTGCTTGATGTTAACAGCGGCGGTGTTCATGTAGTTGATGAACTGACGTATGATTTGCTTGATAACGTTGAACCGCCGTTTGAGGACTCATGTCCTGAAGCTGTTCTTGACAAGCTCAAATTATTCTATAATGAAGATGATATAAAATCATGCTATGACGAAATAAAGGAACTTTATAACCAGAAAATCCTCTTTTCTGATGATGATTACGAAAAATATGCACAGTATTCAGTCGCTTCTCCCGTAAAAGCCATGTGTCTTAATATAGCTCATGACTGTAATTTAAGATGCGAATACTGTTTTGCTTCAACCGGTGACTTCGGAAAAGGCAGAAAACTTATGGACTTTGAAACCGGTAAGAATGCCATTGATTTCCTTCTTGAAAAATCCGCAAACCGTCAGAATCTTGAACTTGATTTCTTCGGCGGCGAACCGCTTATGAACTTCAATACCGTAAAACAGATTGTTGAATATGCACGCTCAAAGGAAAAGGAATACAACAAGAATTTCAGATTCACAATCACTACAAACGGTCTGCTCCTTGATGACGATAAAATTGATTTCATCAATAAGGAAATGTCAAATGTTGTACTCTCAATAGACGGCAGAAAAGAAGTAAATGACCGTGTGAGAAAACGTGTTGACGGCTCAGGCTGCTATGACAAGATAATTGAATCATTCAAAAAACTTGTCGATAAAAGAGGCGACAAGGAATACTATGTAAGAGGAACTTTCACAAAATATAACCTTGATTTCTCTGAAGATGTATTCGCTCTCTATAAGGCAGGATTTGACCAGATATCCGTTGAACCGGTTGTATGCGATGCAAAGGAAAATTATGCAATAACTGAAAAGGAACTCCCTGCCGTTTTCAGCGAATATGAAAAACTTACTGCTAAAATCCTCGAAAATGAAAAGAAAGGCGGAAAATTCAATTTCTTTCATTTCATGGTTGACCTCGACCAGGGTCCTTGTGCAATCAAACGTTTAAGAGGCTGCGGCTGCGGAAATGAATATGTTGCCGTAACTCCTGACGGCGATATCTTCCCATGTCATCAGTTTGTCGGAATAGATGAATATAAAATGGGAAATGTCAATGACGGCACTTTCAATCTCGATATGAAGGGCGAATTTTCAAAGGCTCATGTATATACAAAGCCTGAATGCAGACAGTGCTGGGCTAAATTCTATTGCAGCGGCGGCTGTAATGCAAATAACTATCAGTATATGGGCGATATCCATAATGCTCATAAACTTTCCTGCCAGATGGAAAAGAAACGTCTTGAATGTGCCATAGTATTAAAGGCTGCAAGACTCGATGCAGAACAGAACTGATATCCCTTATGAATATATGATAAAACTATAAAAAAGGAGATGTTTTATATGCCGTTTATCAATGTAAAAGTCAATGTTCCTGTCAGTCCTGACAAGGAAGAACAGATAAAATCTGCTCTCGGACAGGCAATCTCTGCAATCCCCGGAAAAAGCGAAAACTGGCTTATGGTTGAAATCGAATCCGCAAAAAAACTCTGGTTCAAAGGCAGCAGCTCACCATGTGCTATGGTTGATGTAAGCATATTCGGAAAAGCTGCTCCTTCTGACTATGAAAAACTTACCGGAAAAATATGCTCTGTACTTGATGATGCAATCTCCGTAAGCCCTTCAAGAACCTATGTAAAATACAATGAAGTCAGCAACTGGGGCTGGAATAACACCAATTTCTGATGACTATAAAGTTTTTCTGTCATTATTTCAGATTTGGTCAAAAAAATACTTGAAAAATACTCTTTTTTGTAGTATAATATCTTTGCAGGTGTATTTTATATACACGAAAACTGAAAGGAGTTTTGTAAGACTATGAATTATTCTCATGAAGTTGAAACAATGTGCCCTGTTGCTCAGGGTGTTGCTCATGGTGCTGCCCCTATTCCGGAAGAAGCTAAATGGGTAAAAGCTAAGGAAATCTCTGATATATCAGGATTTACTCACGGTATCGGCTGGTGTGCTCCTCAGCAGGGTACTTGTAAACTTACTCTCAATGTAAAGGGCGGCGTTATACAGGAAGCTCTCGTTGAAACTGTCGGATGTTCCGGTATGACTCATTCAGCTGCTATGGCTGCTGAAATCCTCCCGGGCAGAACTATTCTTGAAGCTCTCAATACTGACCTCGTATGCGATGCTATCAATACTGCTATGAGAGAACTTTTCCTCCAGATTGTTTACGGAAGAACTCAGAGTGCTTTCTCTGAAGACGGTCTTACTATCGGTGCAGGTCTTGAAGACCTCGGTAAGGGTCTTCGTTCACAGGTTGGTACTATGTATGGCACTCTCGCAAAAGGTCCTCGTTACCTCGAAATGACTGACGGATATGTAACCGGTCTCGCTCTTAATGAAGATGATGAAATTATCGGCTACAAGTTTGTAAACTTCGGCAAGATGATGGACTTCATCAAAGCCGGCGATGATGCAAACACTGCTTTTGAAAAAGCTCAGGGTCAGTACGGCAGAGTAAACGATGCTGTAAAAATCATTGACCCTCGTAAACAGTAATTAAGGAGGAACTTTATAATGGCTTTATTTGAATCATACGAGAGAAGAGAAAAACAGATTCTCGAAGTTCTCGCTAAATATGGTATCAATTCTATTGAAGAATGTGCTGATATCTGTAAGGAAAAAGGTTTTGACCCATATAAAATTACTGAAGGCATTCAGCCTATCTGCTTTGAAAATGCTAAGTGGGCTTACACTGTAGGCTGTGCTATCGCTATCAAGAAAGGCTGCACAAAGGCTTCAGAAGCTGCTGCTGCTATTGGTGAAGGACTCCAGTCTTTCTGCATTCCTGGCTCTGTTGCTGACCAGAGAAAAGTTGGTCTTGGTCACGGCAACCTCGGTAAAATGCTCCTTGAAGAAAATACTAAATGTTTCGCTTTCCTCGCAGGTCACGAATCTTTCGCTGCTGCTGAAGGTGCTATCGGTATCGCTGAAAAAGCTAACAAAGTTCGTAAAGAACCTCTCAGAGTTATCCTTAACGGTCTCGGAAAAGACGCTGCTCAGATTATTGCCAGAATAAACGGTTTTACTTATGTTGAAACTGAAATGGATTACTATACAGGTCAGGTAAAGGAAGTTTTCCGCAAGGCTTATTCAACTGGTCTCCGTGCAAAGGTTAACTGCTATGGTGCTAACGATGTTACTGAAGGCGTTGCTATCATGCATAAGGAAGGCGTTGACGTTTCTATCACAGGTAACTCAACTAACCCGACTCGTTTCCAGCATCCTGTTGCAGGTACTTACAAAAAAGAATGTATCGAACAGGGCAAGAAATATTTCTCTGTTGCTTCAGGCGGCGGTACAGGACGTACTCTCCATCCTGACAATATGGCTGCAGGTCCGGCTTCTTATGGTATGACTGATACTATGGGAAGAATGCATTCTGATGCTCAGTTCGCTGGCTCTTCTTCTGTTCCGGCTCATGTTGAAATGATGGGTCTTATTGGTATGGGCAACAACCCGATGGTTGGTGCTACTGTTGCTTGTGCTGTTGCGGTTGAAGAGGCTATGAAGGGCTAAAATATGCGGTTTTCTGATATTCAGAAAATTGACAGCATCTTCCAAATAGCTCAAAAATGCGATTTGTCACCCTAAATTCAAAGTGGATGACAAGCAGGATGACAAAATCGGATGACATGAAAACATAAACCGCCGTTCAGGTTCGTCCTGAGCGGCGGCTTTTTTCATTCGTTGAAATAAAGCATTTTTCCGTCAATGAGTGTGAATCCCTCAGCACCCTCGAATGCAAATCCTCCCGTGCAGACAAATCCCACGCCCGACACGGTGATGCCCTTTATGCTGTCAAGCTGTTCCTTTTCCTGTCGGCATTCTTCAAGGGTCATAGGGCGGTCGAAGTATTTGCATTCGTAGAAATCATACTGCTCCCCGCACCGTATCACGCAGTCAAACTCGCCGTTGGTCTTGGTTGCAGGGTCATCGTACCAATAGCTGCCGAAATCGTCGATATCGGGATATTTGCCCCACATAGCAGCTCTGTGGAAGTATTGCAGAGCGATGCCTTCAAGTCGTCTGCTGACGAATTGCTCCAGTACAGCGTCAATATTTCGATTGAAGAACTGCTCTTCACCGATACGTGCGATCGTTCCTGCCTTGCCGAAAATGAACGTGAAATAGAACCGCATCAGATTATCCACGATCTCATAGAACTGCTTTTTCTTGTCGTTCCGGCGGTTGATGGGTTCGGTTTTTTGGATGGTCTCCATGTCGAGCAAAATCTTCAACTGCTTATCAAGCAGACCTGTCTCGCTGTTCGCTATTTTGTCCCGTATCTCGCTGTAACGCTTCTTGCCGTTGCCGAGTATTTCCAGTATCCGTGCATCGAAAGTCTTCTGTATCTCTTTGAGCATGACATTCTCGATATGTGACCGCACCAGCCCTGTTTCGGGCAGCAGCAGACGCTCGATGTTTTCCCGAACTGTCAGACTTGTATCCAGATTTTCCAGAACATAGGGACTTCCGCCGAACACGGCATAGAAAGCGACCTTGTCACGCAGGTCAAGCTCCGGATAGAATTTCGCTGCGTCAAGGTAGTCAAAGTCACGGATATGCTGTATCAGCGAGAACCGTCCGAACAGCGGATTGCCCTCCTCCAGCAGTTCCTTCATTACGGTGATGTATGAACCGCAGAGTACCAGTTTGACATTTTCGGGCAGCCTGTCGATGACCGCCTGCATATAGGAATCGACCTCGTTTTTCTTTTTGGTCTGTTTCAGATAGGGATACTCGTCAATGATGAGCAGTATCTTTTTGTCCAGGGTGTTCAGGTAATCCATCATCTCGAAGAGAGAGCCGAATCGGATATTCGGCAGACCAAGCCCCTCCGAAACGCTCCGGTATATCAGTTCCATATTTCCTTCAAAGGTGCTTGTCACGCACATATGGTTGATGACGACACCTTCAAAACACTTTGCAGCTTCGCTCAGCAAAGTGGATTTTCCGACCCTGCGCTTGCCGTAGACCAGCACCGCCGTTTTGCGTTTCCATGAAGAAAGCTCGGCATTCAACTGTCCGAGTTCTTTTTCTCTGCCGATAAACATAGCATCACTTCTTTTCTGAAAATATTTTCTCTGAATAATTTTTCAGTATAATGATATTATAACACAACACTTTGCGGATGTCAAGTTTCTGAATAAAATTTCAGTGAAAAACTATTCAGAAAACAACTCCTCTGATCTAATGACTGTTATTCATAGTATGCCACAGGTAAGCGATACTATCACTCACGTTATTATGCACCAGGGAAAGTGTCGGTATTACTGTGCATTTCACAAGAATAGTTACAGATTTGCCGCAGAGCTGGACTCTTAGCTTGCTGTGGTATATAATGAATCTACAATAAAACTTATGGAGGTCACAGCTATGTTGAAAATCTCAGAATTGGCAATGCCGAAGTCACGCAAGGTCACTACCATATGCAACGGCAGACGTGAGGTCTGGAACGACTACGAAGAAGCAAAGGCGTATTTTCTTGAACTTATGATGTCAACGGACGATGAAGAACATGAGCGTGCGGAGTGCGTATATATCCAACTGCTTCACGGGTTGGACGAGTGCAGCGACGAAGACGAATAAGAAAGAGAGCGAGTTGCCAGAATCGACAGCTCGCTCTTAGTATAATCATTTTATCTCATTTTTTAGTAATGCAATATCCTGACGGTTATCTACAGGTTTTATTCTTTCAAGTATCTTCTGTTCAACAGCTTTTGACCAATAGATTTTTAATCTTTTTTTGGCACGAGTAATTGCAGTATAGAATATACTATGTGTTATGAGTTCATCTATCTCATCAGTTATTACTATTTTAACGGAATCATATTCAAGACCCTGCGCTTTATGAATTGAAACTGCATAAGCTATCTGAAATGGTATCGTTGCCCTTGAAGTTTCATCATCATCCTCGTCAGTACTTTTATTCTTAAAGACTTCAAACCGAATAATCGAGTTGCCTTCCTGATTTGTTCCAATGATAGTGAAGTTATGATTCTCCATATTTAGTTCTATAAGAGGCTTATCCAGTTCGACATCAAATTGAATCGACTCATTTGCTTGTCCTTCATTCAAAACTGAGAAATCAACGATCTTGGCTTTCATATTATTATGAATAACAGGAACTTCATCTTCATCACTGCTGAAAAACGAGTCTGCAGCATCGTTGAACAGAATAGGATCACCGACTTTGTATCTTTGTATGCCACGATAGATTTCTTTACCGCTATTGTTTTCTTGCATGAAATGATTGATATTATTAATGCCGTAAAGTCCTCCATAGTTTAAGCAAAGAATTATTTCATTTTCTGCCGCAGAATTGAATATTGAAGTATCCAACTCAGCCGAAAACTCACCCGCTTGTAATCTGTCAAGAACATCACTATCTTCATTATTACCCTGCATTTTTCTGACATTATCCCACAGGTCTAATAACTGCTGGCTTTCCGTTCTGAACGGCTTTTTCAATTCGCATACTGATGTTTGGGGGATAAAGAACCTTACTGCGTTAAACCAGTTTCCAAATTCGATAGCCTCGATTTGGTATATATCTCCTACCAAAATCAGGAGCTTATATTGAGCAAGTTCAAGAACTTTTCTCATACTTTTATTGCTTACGGTACTACACTCATCTATTATAAGAATATCATAGTCTCTTTTTAAATCTTTAGCATACGGATTAGTAAATTTGGTGATAGTCATAAAATTGCATTTTGATGATGCGCTCACTTTTCTTTTCAAATTGTTTACCGCTGGATTTGTGTGAGCTAAGTACAACCGAGAGTAGTCTTTGAAAAATGTTGAAATATAATTGATCAATGTCGTTTTTCCAGTTCCTGCTGCACCATAAATCAAAGCCACTTTCGATTTATCAAACAAATTGATTAAGGCATCTTTTTTCTCATCTGACAGATCGCTATTATCTTGAGTATCTATCCAATGCTTCGCTGTGTTAGCGTGATTAGGAATCCCTTTAGTGGTCAGGCTTTTTACAGTTTGAATTATAGAAACAGTATCATTTTTATAGCTTTCAATAAAAATATGTTCATTCTTAATTATCAACTTACGTGCTTGCTGCGTGTCATTATCATATAGTTTGCTGTTATATATTCTTACCAATGTTTCAACATCATCGAAGTATTTATACTTATGGGAATCACTACCTTCCGCTTTTTCTAACGGTGTAAACAGAATTCCTTTTTGTTCTGTATTATGCCTGATAAACCAAGCAATAATCTCATGCTCACGTCCTAATATTTCAAAGCAATCAAATATATCAGAAATGCTCGGAACGTGTTTTCTAAGAGCAGAACAAAACGGCATTTGATCAAATGGAATGCATTTATAATGAAGATATAGACCAGATAATCTAAAATTACCTGTATATTCACGGCTTCTTTCATTCCAGTGCTTTTTGTGTTGTGCCTTTATTATCCAGTTTGTCATATGAAATAATAAATACTTTAGTATATTCGCACCAGGACGATGGTTCTTCGCAAGCTCTCTGCAATAATCCAGAATATCAAAGAAAAATGTGGAACTTGAATTTGGAACGATTTTACTGCGTAAATTAGCAAAGACTTCATCTGAAATATCAAGGAGCTCGGATAAATTTGCTCCGGTATCAGTTAAATATTGTGATAAATGCTTCTGTTCGGCTTTAGATAACTTAGGGGCATTCTTGTAAATCAGTTTTGCAAAATTATCGAATTCACAAGGACGAATATTCACTTCCCAATTGACAATAACTCGTATGGGCATGGTTTTTCTAAAAATTTCAATTGAAATATTGGCTATAGCAAATCTGACAGCGTAATAATCGGATAATTCAATATCTGTAAACGCAATGAGGCGGTCTGTTTTGCTTGCTTTATCATTTGCCGGTATGAACGCGACTTCATAGTATACTTTCCCGTTTACAAAAAATGGCTTTATTGATTGGATATAAAACCGGTCAAATCGAAATCCTTCTCTTATAGGAGTATGGTATAATTCAATTTTCTCAGAAATCTTCTCATAGTATTCTTTGTAACTATCATCTATTTCAATAGGAAACTTTTCAAGGTTATGGAGGACTTCCATAGAATAATTGTCCTGAAGATAATTCTTTATTCTCAGAAGATATTCATAATATTTGAGCATCAATCGATTAGCATTTTCTTCTGCTAAAGTTCTATGAGATACAGATACCTGCAAGAAACGATGAAAACGTGCAATATGCTTCAATTTCATCTGGCTTTTAACATACTTTACTGCTTTTTGAACATTTTCATGTGAATCTTCGATATCCTCTCCATTGGCATAAATCTTCAGCATAATATGTTCGACGAAATGGCGAAGATGCGAAAGAATGTCCTGAGATATTTCTCCAATTGTAGATTTTTCTATGCTATCAATATGACGGCAAATAACTCTGTCACTGTTCATTATCTGCTCGTCTATGCGTAAAGGTGCATCCATTATATTTTTCTCCTCTCTGTTACAGATTTACATTTTATCCTATAAGAGCCGTTAGGAATTTAACTCACATACGGCTCTTAAATCTTATGAGTTTTTCCTCAGCGACTTATACAGCTCTTTTGCCATAACGTCCTGCACCTTCTGATAAAACTCAGGATCGTTGAACAGCTTCTGGAATGATTCGTTGTTATCAAGAAAACACTGTGTAACGATCTCCTTGAATTTCTCCGGGAACAGGGAGTTGACAAACATTTCTGTGCTGTTATCGCTGGCGTATTTCTTGAATTTCTTAACGTCTTTATCGTCCATGAACATACGGTAGATACCTTCGATAATAACCCTGTCTGCATCGGTGAACTGACCGTCAAATCGCTCATTGACCTTATCTATGATACTCTGTAAAGTGTCCTTTTTCTTGTTAGGCTTCTTGGGAGCAGTTGCTCCGCCGGGAACCCATACAACTTTCTTTTCATCGAGTATGATCGCTCCGTTATATGTTTCTTTCAGATTGGCATATTCGAGTCTGACCTTATCGTCGATGTCAACTATGTCCTTGCCTAATTTTGGCAGAAGTCTCAACAGATTTGAAGTGTACAGATATTCCGCAAAAAGGTCTTTATCGTGCAGTCTGACGATCTGGGTGATATACGCATAAGTTCTTGTAAACTTGCGGAGATAGTCACGGACTGCATACTGATCTTCCTCGGAAAGATCTCTGTATCTGTCAATAACAGGTCGGAACATTCCTGCGAGCTTACCGAGTGCGGCTGCGTTCTGCCCTTTTCCCGTCTGCTTTGACATAAAGTCGTTGAATTTCTCGACATCATCATAATTGAACAGCATATACTCGTTCAGCTTGTTCCTGAGATCATACACCACATTCAGGTCTGTGGCGCCTTCCATGGAAGATTCCTCATAGAACGGCTGGAACGCTTTCTTGATGTCTTCCTCTGTATTTTCAAAGTCAAGGACGAAAGTGCTTGCCTTTCCGAAGCAAGTACGGTTCAAACGAGAAAGTGTCTGCACGGCTGCTACGCTTTTCAGCTTCTTGTCTACATACATGGAATGAAGCAACGGTTCGTCAAAACCTGTCTGATACTTATTGGCTACAACAAAACGAGAGTTCGGGAAATGGCGGAGGAGATCGGAGTATCATCGGTGGACGCTCAGAGGGACGAGAGGGTTCTTCTTTTGGTAACGGCAACGCTAAAAATGTGCCAACTTTTGAAGAACTATTCGACAGCTATAAACGCCGAAATACAAAGGTTGTCCGAACATCAGATGCAGAATCTGAGCCTGCAAGAGCAGTACGCAAAAAGCGTCAGGACAGAGGTCTCTGACAGCGTTTACAACATCTATCATCAGGTCAAAAAGCAGGAGAAAGAAGCCATCAACGAGCTGATGCAGTATGTGCAGGCAAACAGCGATCAGATGGAGAAGGATATTACCGTCTGTGCCTGCAAAGTAAGATCGGCGACCGAAGCCGCCGAAAAAGCATCAATTCAGATAAGTAAGTCGGTGAAGCGGTTCTGTACCGTTAGAACGATTGGCGATCTTCTGTACTACGCTGCACCTGTAGCGGTAGTGATAGATGTGCTGCTGAGGTTGTTTGATTTTATCTGATCACTCGTCATTCAAGCCGAAAATCTCAGCATCATCTTCCTCTGAAACAATGAATGATCTGACAAGCGGCTCTTTGGGTGGCTCCTTGCCGTCCTCATGAGCGTGCCAGCGAGGATTGGTCTCGGTATTTTCAAGAGTCTGCTTGATAAGATCAAAGTTTTCGCTGTCCTTGAAACGCTCAAAAAACTGAGCCTTGTCCGCCTGGTACAGCAGGCGGTGTTTGAAAATGTTCTTGTTATAGTTCATAGCCAAGCAGCTCATAGCCATATCTGTGCTGAAATTGCTTTCGATCTTAAAGTAAAACTGAAACAGCAGATGATATGCAACAAAAACATCACTTTCGATCATCGTTAGATATTTCAAGGGTGAAATTCTATCAGCAATCTCAGCAAGTACTTCTTTGGGAGCTTCGCTTGTATCCGTAGAGAACAAAGTCTCACCGAACGCAAGCATTTCTTCGGGGCTGATCTTATAATCGGCTTCAACGAGCTTGCGAACAATAGAGGTTATGGAGATCGTACCGTCAGAGTTATCATGGATAAAGCCGAGGTCGATCAGCTTGTCGATCTCTGTGAAATCAATAAGCCTTGTCAATTTCTGAAACAACATTTTCGGAACGCCCGATTCGGGCATGAAACGCATATATGACAGCACATATTTATCGGTAACAGTGAGGTCTGCCTTTCTGAACAGGCTTTCAATGTGACGATAGTGTGTGTCGGTCTTAGGCTTACGGTCTTTATTAGCAGGGATTCTTGCTTTCATATTCTTGATTCCTCCTACAAAGGCATCTGCACAGGTATCGGGCGTGTCGGTTCCTCTTTTCATGGAACGGGCGCACAGCTCCAATGAAAACGGATATTTATCTGTTATCAACGCAAGACGGTGCATTTTGAATTTTACATCAGGATCATTCTCATCAAACGGATAAAACTGCTTTATCAGATCATATGATTCACGGAATGTCCTGAACTCTGTCAGGTCATATACAGTAAAATCATCGTCATAGTGAGAATAGGAAATGAAAATAACATCACATTCCAATTCAAGAAGGTCAGGCAGGTTGGAGTCACGGTCGGCAGGAACATTATAATTGTCGATAACGAGCAGAAGATTTTTTTCAAATGCCGACAGAAGTTCAAGGTTTTCTTCATAGAGAGCTTCAATGTCACTGCGGATAAATGCCATATTCGGCAGAACATTCGCAATCATATCGACTATGCCGTTACGATATTCATTGTAATTATAATATCCGATATGGGCATATTCCGAGGCATACTTTTCCGCATAAGTGCGGACAAGCTCGCTCTTGCCGACACCTGCAACGCCTGTCAGAAACACCTTGCCTTTATTCTGTACCAGCGTGTGCAGCTCGTCAAGTTCCTTTTCACGTCCGGTAAAATATTTTGGCGGAGCTTTAGGTTTAGCTTTGGAAAACAGACCTTCTGAATTGCTGTTCGTATCATAGTAGTAATCCGCATACCAATACTTATCAGCTTTATAATATGGACGGTATGCGGCAATGGTCACAGCCGAATAGAATACTTCCGCAAGATGCTCATCATCGGAGTATTCACGGGAATGATTCAAAGCAAACTGCTTTTATAGGGCTTGGATATAAGCGGATCATTGATGATAAGGTCAAAGAACGAAACGTGGAGCTGCGGCTTGTCAAGGATATATTTCAGCACACCTTTAATATCACCGAGCAGTACAGACTTATCCTTTCGCACATAAAAATCCGTGATATTAGAGGATAACGTGCGAGTGCCTTTATTCAGCTTTGACGGTTCTGAACGGTCATATTCCGGACTGGTCGGATCGTTAAAATAGGACTTGAACAGCATATCCACCAATGCCTGATAGGTGTTGACAGACGATGATACGAGCTGTTTATACAGAATGGCAATCACGGTTTTGATGTCACAGTTCATACGGCAGCTCCTTCCTATAATATTCCAATATAATTATAGCACAAAGCTATATCAAATTCAAGTATCAGGAGGTCAAGAAATGACTATTTTCGACGATATAAAAGAGCTTGTCGATGTGCCGACAGCAGCTCGCAGTTACGGTGTAGAGGTACACCGGAGAAACGTGGCGCTCTGCCCATTCCACAGGGAGCGTCACCCGTCCTGCAAGCTCTATGAAGATCACTACTACTGCTTTGGCTGTCAGGCTCACGGCGATGTTATCAAGCTGGTGCAGGAGCTTTTCGGGCTGTCAGCTATCGAAGCCGTTAAGCAACTCAACAGCGATTTTGCCCTTGGTCTGGACGTGGACAAGCCGCCCGACATGGAAGCAGTGGCACGCAGACGCAGGGAGATCGCCAAGCGTAAGGCAGAGAAAGCAAGGGTGGAGCATATGTTTGATGTTCTACTGAAATACTTTACTCTGCTGGACAAGTACAAAATGCGCTATGTGCCGATTCTCCCGATGAGGATACGGACAGGCGTTTCTCGTGTACGCTTTACAGAATATCGGCTATGCGGAGTATATGCTTGAGGCGTTCAACCGTTTCGACAAAGAGCAACAAGCAAAAGTTAAACTGGAGGTAGACAGGATTGAGAGAGAATACAAACGATGTGTCGATGAATGGGGAGAATGTTGAAACAACCGCTTCACCTGAAAAGAAGAAAGAACGTGACGGTCTGAACTCTGTTCAGACACCCGAATGGATGCTGGACAAGACCACCGTCAATGAGCTGAAATTCTGCAAGCTGTTCACGCAGAAGCACCCCATGAAGTGCATCGGCGGACGGTTCTTCGACTATGACGGACTGGTGGACGAGAACGCTCTGGGGGCGGAGGTCTATCGTATGCTCCGTCAGGGCGTGTGGATAGGGCTGTCAAAGAAGGTCGTGCAGATCATGGACGCACTCAGGCTCTATACATACAGCGCACCTCTGACACCAGACCTCAATTTTATCCACGTTCAGAACGGAAAGCTGGATCTCAACGGCAATTTCTATCCTCACAGAGAGTTCTGCACCAACCGCCTGAACATCTGCTATGACCCGAATATCCGAAAGGGTGCGTATTATCCCGAAAAGTTCTTGACTTTCCTCATGGAGCTTCTCACCCCCAAAGAGTGTTTTGTCAATAATTTCACTATAGCAACCCAACAAATTAT
>DJFA01000041.1:9391-20388 GCA_002431975.1 Ruminococcus sp. UBA5884 | reverse complement strand
CGAACTGTGTTCGCCCGTTTGGGCATACTGTAAACCGAGCGGGCGAACTTAAGGAAGCCCCTACAAATAATAATCATCGAATTTGCGTTATATTAAATATGGTCAGACCTTTTAAAAGCCTGACCATATTTTTTTATCTTTATCTGCCAAACGGATTGAAGCCGCCGCCACCGCCGCCGGAGGTTACTTCTGTACCTCCTGAATATGAACCGCCTGTATAAAGACCGTCATTTCCTACAGCTGTTCCCGGAGTATATGATGCACCTGTATATACATGATATGATGTATTTCCGTCAGATGTGAATATAATACCTCCTGACTGCTTGATTGTTGTGTATGCAGCAAGAACATTTCCGCTGTCATCTGTTATAACAAGCTGTGTACCTGCTGAGGCATTGAGTGAAGTTGATGCAAAGTATGCATTGCCTGAAGGATATCCTTCTGAAATCATTCCTGTGCTGCCAAGTGCAAGAACTGTACCGCCTGTCATTGATGCTGAACCATCACAGTCAACAGGTGAATCGCCGTTGCTTGTAGGGCCGTTTACTACTGTATATCCGCCTGTTATTGTGATAGAACCGTTTGAATCGAGTCCGTCACCGCCTGCATCTATGAATACATATCCGCCGTTGATATTGAGGGAGTAGTTTCCGCTGCCTTGTCCCCAGCTGCCCTGTCCCCAGCCGCCTGGTGATGTTGAGCCTGAATTATCAGTACCGCCTGCGGCATTGAAGCCGTCATCACTTGCAACAGCTTTTACAGAACCATCATTGATGGTGATATTAACACCTTCAAGACCTTCATACGATTTTGTTACATCAATAGTACCACCGTTTACTATAAGGTCAGCATCTGAATGAACGCCGTCATCAGCAGTTGCAAGAGTATATGTTCCGCCTGTGAATGTGATATCTGAAGCAGCATGGATACAGTCATCAGATGAATCAATATTGACAGTACCGCCTGAAAGTGTCATTGTGCCGTTTGATTTAATTCCCTTTGCACTGATATCGGTTTTGCCGGAATTGCCGTCCTGCATTCCGCCTCCGCCGCCCCAGCTTCCTGAGGAGGCATTGCCGCTGAAGCTGCTGCCTTCATAAGTATTTATTGTAACATCTCCGCCTGAAAGAGTGAATGCCTGTTCTGCCTGAATACCGTCTGCATATGCATTGATATTTACAGTACCGCCGTTTATAGTTACATATCCTTTTCCTTCATCAGTTTCATTTGTTGTCTTGATGCCGTCGCCGCCTTTAGTAGTTATTGTAACTGAAAGATTATCATATGCACCTTCAGTGCCGAGGTCATCAGGATTGCCTATTCTTACAGAATCCTTGCCTCTTATGCCGTCATCAGCAGCATTTACAGTAATATTTCCGTTATAGATTTTAACGTCGTCCTTGCCGACAATACCGTCAGCACAGTTTCCGTTTACAGTGAGAGAACCCTTGCCCTTGATTTTAATATCGTCCTTGCTGTATATTGCACCTGAATCTTCATCTGCATTTGTATAGCTTGTACCGTCAGAGATAACATTTTCAGTATTTTTCTTTACGCTTATTGTGCATTCATCGCCTATGCTTGCTATATAAAGAGGTGAATTGTCAGAGCATGAGATATCAACGCCTTCAAGTGAAAGTTCAACAGCTCCTTCAGGATAGAGAGTCTTGTCAACATCAACTATTATCTGACCGTCATTGAGAGTACCTGTTATTGTATAAGTACCCGGAACTGTGATTGTTGCAACGCTGTTTTCAATCTTTACTGTAGATGATGAAGTTTCAATTGAATCACCAAGCAGTGTTATTGTTGATTCTTCTGATTCTGCAGGGTCTGTGTTTGTATCGCTTTTAATAATATCCCTTGCAAGCAGAACTGCATCAAAGATATTTACTTCACCGTTTGAATTCATATCTGCATTTGCAAGACCCTGTTCATCAAGTTCGGCTACGCTTACTATATACTGTTTCATAAGTGTGAAATCAAGGATATTCACGCTTCCGTCATTATTGAGGTCACCAAGTGTTGTAACAGTGGCTGCACAAGCCGGAACACATAATGATGAAAGCATTGTAAGAGCTGTAATTCCACTGAGAAATTTTTTAAAATTTTTCATAGTATACTCTCCTTTTATTATTTAATAGCTGTTTTCTTCAAGTACATCATATTAAAAAATTCCGGCTGAAAGAATTTTTCCTTAATATGATTAAACAGCTGGCTGATGGCTGCCGTACTTATGTTATTAACTACATTACAGGATAAATATTAACATTCTATGAATTTACGGTAAATAAAATGCCTGATATTATAAATAAATAGTTATATATATTATAATTATTATTTATATATAAAACGTTTAAGATTGAGTTAAATATTAAAATCAATGCATATAAAACAACTTTAAATATTTTAACTTATGTATTATATATAATATTGTATTATATTGACTAAAGAAATGCATATTTTTGGCTTACATTTTATTCAAATCATATTTCATACTTTTAACACATACCCTACACATTTTCATTTTTATTATATACTATACTTTAAATCAGAAAATTTAACATGGATTTTACATTATGAATTTAAATCTAAGAAAGGAGCAGATGTTTTATGGCTATCAATACTTTTAAAAGAAATGAACTGAAATTTCTTCTCGATGATGAACAGTTCACAAATCTTATGCCGGTAATTCATCAGTATATGAATCCGGACGCATATTGTATAGACGGCAGGGAATACGGCATATACAATATATATTATGATACTGCGGACAACTATCTTATAAGAACTTCCCTTGAAAAACCATACTATAAGGAAAAAATAAGACTCCGCAGCTATTATTCCCCTGCAAAGCCTGATGACAAGGTTTTCCTTGAAATCAAAAAGAAAATCGGCGGAATAGTCACAAAAAGACGTGCGTCAATGACTCTTGAAGAAGCTGAAAATTTCCTCATGCTCGGAAAAATCCCCCCGAAAAGCTCAAAATTCATTCAGAATCAGGTTATTGATGAACTCATAACTTTCCTCAATACATATCATGTCTATCCGGCTCAGTATATAAGCTATCAGCGTTCAGCTTTCTTCGGCAAAGATGACAAGGATTTCAGACTCACCTTTGACAGAAAAATTACTACAAGACGCTATGATTTAAGCCTTTCGGAAGAAAGCTACGGCAGCCAGATAATAAAACCTGACCAGCATCTTATGGAAGTCAAAATCATAGGTGCTATGCCTTTATGGCTCGCTCATGCACTTTCAGAACTCAAAATCTATAAAACAAGCTTTTCAAAATACGGCAGAGGCTTTAAAGACTATACTATCAGCAAAATGGCTGACAACGGCCTTTATGTAAATACAAGAAGCAGCAGCTTTGTATACAATTCAAATCCAATAAACGGACGACCTGTAGTTGCCGATATCGGATTTGCGTTAAAATAAAACAGGAGTGTGTAAAATGGAAAATATCTTTGATACGGTTCTTACTACAGAATCACTTAATACCCAGCAGGTAATAATATGTACATTAAGTGCGGTGATACTCGGATTCCTTATATGCCTTACATATATGTTCACCCACAGAAAAACAGGCTACTCTCAGGGATATATACTTACTATAGTAATGCTTCCCGCTATAATCGCAATAATCATAATGCTTGTCGGAAACAATATGGCAAAAGCTTTCAGTCTTGCCGGTGCATTCTCTCTCATACGATTCAGAAGCAATCCGGGCGACCCCGCCGATATATCATATGTATTCTTTTCAGTAGCTGTCGGTCTTGCCTGCGGCATGGGATATATCGCATTCGGCTTCATATTCCTTATAATCCTCGGAGCAATCATGATTCTGCTCAATCACTTCAAATTCGGCACTCCTTCCGTTACTCATATGGCTCTTAAAATAACAATTCCTGAAAACCTCAACTATCAGGGTGTGTTTGATGCAATCCTTGACGCAAATACTACTTCATGGAACCTCAGACGTGTTAAAACAACTGAATTCGGCAGCCTTTTTGAACTTATCTACGATATCAACATAAAAAATGATATCGACCAGAAAAAATTCATGGATACAATAAGAACTCTTAACGGAAACCTCAATGTCACTCTTATCCTTTCAAGAAATGATGACAAAATCTATTCAAACTGATAAATACAGGGAACAGCTTGATTTTAAGCTGCTCCTTTTTTTAATACAGCTTTAAATTTTATTTTACATCAATTATGTTTAATTTTGATATATTTTACTGAAAAACTCTTTACAAAATCGGTTAATTATGATACAATATTATTTGATAACTCGACAATTTTTTTATGTCGCACTTTATCCTAAATATTTTAAGGAGGACAAATCCAATGGCTAAGTTAACAAGAAAAATGAAAACTATGGATGGTAACAACGCTGCTGCATGGGCTTCATACCCATTTACTGATGTAGCTGCTATTTACCCTATTACCCCTTCATCTGTTATGGCTGAAGTTACAGACCAGTGGTCTGCAAAGGGTCAGAAAAATATCTTCGGTGACCCTGTAAGAGTTGCTGAAATGCAGTCTGAAGCTGGTGCTTCAGGTACTGTTCACGGCTCACTCGCTGCCGGTGCGCTCACTACTACATATACTGCTTCTCAGGGTCTTCTCCTGATGATTCCTAATATGTATAAAATCGCAGGCGAACTTCTCCCTTGCGTTATCCACGTTTCTGCAAGATGTGTTGCTTCACACGCTCTCAACATCTTCGGTGACCATTCAGATATATATGCATGCCGTCAGACAGGTTTTGCAATGCTCTGCGAATCAAATCCTCAGGAAGTTATGGATCTCGGTGCTGTAGCTCATCTTTCTGCTATCAAGGGCAGAGTTCCTTTCCTCAACTTCTTTGACGGTTTCCGTACATCTCACGAAATTCAGAAAATTGAAACATGGGATACTGAAACTCTCAAGGAAATGCTTGATATGGACGCTGCTCAGGCTTTCAGAAACAGAGCTCTCAATCCTGAACATCCTGTTCTCAGAGGTACTGCTCAGAACCCTGATATCTTCTTCCAGGCTCGTGAAGCTTGCAACAAGTACTATGATGCTGTTCCGGGTGTCGTTGAAGAATACATGAACAAGGTAAACGAAAAAATCGGCACAAATTACAAACTCTTTAACTACTATGGTGCTGAAGATGCTGAACAGATTATCATTGCTATGGGTTCAGTAAACGATACTATTGAAGAAACTATTGATTATCTCAACGCTCAGGGTGCTAAACTCGGTCTTGTCAAGGTAAGACTTTACAGACCTTTCTGTGCTGACAAGCTCGTTGAAGCTATTCCTGACACAGTTAAGAAAATTACTGTTCTCGACAGAACAAAAGAACCAGGCTCACTCGGCGAACCTCTTTACCTCGACGTTGTTGCAGCCCTTAAAGATACTAAATTCAATGATACTCCTGTATTCTCAGGCAGATACGGTCTTGGTTCAAAAGATACAACTCCTGCACAGATTAAGGCTGTTTTCGACAATACTGCAAAGAAGAGATTCACAATCGGCATCATTGATGACGTTACAAATCTCTCACTCGAAACAGGCGAAGCTCTTGACTCTGCTCCTGCCGGCACTACAGCCTGCAAATTCTGGGGTCTTGGTGCTGACGGTACTGTTGGTGCAAACAAGAACTCAATAAAGATTATCGGTGACCACACTGATATGTACGCTCAGGCTTACTTTGCATATGACTCAAAGAAATCAGGCGGTGTTACTGTTTCTCACCTCAGATTCGGTAAAACTCCTATCAAGTCAACTTACCTCATCAACAGAGCTGACTTCGTTGCCTGTCACAATCAGTCATATATCGACAAGTATGATATGGTTTCTGATATCAAGCCAAATGGTACTTTCCTCCTCAACACAATCTGGGATATGGAAGGACTTGAAAAACATCTTCCTGGTCAGGTAAAGAGATATCTTGCTCAGAACAATATCAATTTCTATACAATCAACGGCGTTAAGCTCGGTGAAGAAACAGGTATGGGTACAAGAATCAATACAATTCTCCAGTCTGCATTCTTCAAGCTCGCTAACATAATTCCTTTTGAAGACGCTCTCAAGTACATGAAGGCTGCTGCTGAAGCTTCATATGCAAAGAAGGGTCAGGACGTTGTTGAAAAGAACTGGAACGCTATTGATGCCGGCTACAAGTCAATCGTTAAAATTGATATTCCTGCATCATGGGCTGATGCTGCTGATACAAAGATGGGTATGGATAAGGCTGAAGGCGATAACAAGACTCTTATCGACTTCGTAAACAATATCCAGCAGCCTTGCAACGCTCAGCAGGGTGACAAGCTCCCTGTTTCAACTTTCGTTGACATGGCTGACGGTACATTCCCACAGGGTTCTGCTGCATTTGAAAAACGTGGTATCGCTGTTAAGGTTCCTGAATGGATTCCTGAAAACTGTATCCAGTGTAACCAGTGTTCATATGTATGTCCTCACGCTGTAATCCGTCCTGTTGCAATGACAGCTGACGAACTCGCAAAAGCTCCTGAAGGCACTAAGGCACTCGACTTCAAACCGGCTCTCAATGACCTCAAGTTTGTTATGACTGTTTCAACTCTTGACTGTACAGGCTGCGGCGTATGTGCCAACGTATGTCCTTCAAAGAACAAGGCTCTTGTTATGAAGCCAATTGATTCAGAAATGAATGAACAGGCTATATTTGATTACGGTGTTACTATCGACGAAAAACCTGAAGTTGCTGCTAAATTTGCTGAAACTACTGTTAAGGGTTCACAGTTCAAACAGCCTCTCCTTGAATTCTCAGGTGCTTGTGCAGGCTGCGGCGAAACTCCTTATGCAAAACTTATAACTCAGCTCTTCGGCGACAGAATGTATATTGCAAATGCTACAGGCTGTTCTTCAATCTGGGGCGGTTCTGCTCCTTCAACTCCTTATACAACAAATAAGGCAGGAAAAGGTCCGGCTTGGGCTAACTCACTCTTTGAAGACAACGCTGAATACGGTTACGGTATGTTCCTCGCTCAGAAAACTCTCCGTGACAGAGTAATTGCAAAAGTTCTCTCAATCAAGGACAAGGCTAATGATGATGTAAAGGCTGCTATTGACGGATTCCTCGCTACTGCTGAAGACGGCAAGGCTAATGCTGCTGCTGCTGATAAACTTGTAAAGGCTCTTGAAGCTTGTGACTGCGGCTGTGAAACAGTCAAGGAAATACTCGCTGCAAAGGATTACCTCAGCAAGAAATCAATGTGGGTATTCGGCGGTGACGGCTGGGCTTATGATATCGGCTTCTCAGGTCTTGACCATGTAATCGCTTCAGGCGAAAACGTTAATATCTTCGTATTCGATACAGAAGTTTATTCAAATACAGGCGGTCAGGCTTCAAAAGCAACTCCTACAGGTGCTATCGCTCAGTTTGCTGCTGCTGGTAAGACTGTAAAGAAAAAAGACCTTGCTGGTATTGCAATGAGCTACGGCTATGTTTATGTTGCTCATATCGCTATGGGTGCAAATCAGGCTCAGTGTATCAAGGCTATTGCTGAAGCTGAAGCTTATAACGGCCCTTCACTTATCATTGCTTATGCTCCATGTATCAACCATGGTATCAAGACAGGTATGGCTACTGCTCAGGCTGAAGAAAAGAAGGCTGTTGAAGCTGGTTACTGGCATCTTTACAGATATAATCCTGCTCTCAAGGCTGAAGGCAAGAACCCATTCATTCTTGATTCAAAGGCTCCTCATATTGACGAATACAAAAACTTCCTTATGGGTGAAGTTCGTTATAATGCCCTTGCAAGACAGAATCCTGAAAGAGCTGAAAAACTCTTCGGTCAGGCTATCGAAAATGCAAAGGACAGATACGATTATCTTACAAGACTTACTAAACTTTATGGTGAAGACAAGTAATCGTTAAAGTATCTGATATAATTACAGGGTTCGGTTTTTCCGAACCCTGTTTTTTTATATTTTAACGCCAATTTGATGAATTGTTTATGTAGGGGCGACCATTGGTCGCCCGTTAGATTCACCGGTATTTCAGGCGGGCGACCATTGGTCGCCCCTACAAAATAAACGAAAAATTCCTTGTTTTCAATTATAAAATTTTGCTATCGAATTAGCGTTATTCACAGAATTTTCCATGTGTTCTGTACTGTAGGGGCGAACTGTGTTCGCCCGTTGGAGAATACGGTAAACTGAACGGGCGAACACAGTTCGCCCCTACAAATAATAATCATCGAATTAGCGTTACATTAACGCCAATTCAACAATGAAATTTTATGATTGAAAATAAGAAAATTTCCTTATATTTTGTAGGAGAAAACAAATTTGAGTTTTAAAAAAAAATTTTAAAAAAGCTATTGACTTTTTGGCTTTAAAGTGCTATACTCAAAAAGTAATCTAAATAACAGGAGGATTTTAAATCATGATTATTGTATGTAAAAATAATGCTGATGAAGCCAAAATAAAAAATCTTATAGATATGCTCGAATCTCAGGGAGTTCAGACTCATTGCAGCAGAGGTACTGAATCAACAGTTATCGGTCTTGTAGGCGATACCTCAAAAATCGATATGGAAAACCTTCAGGCTCTTGATATCGCTGAAAAAGTTCAGAGAGTTTCAGAACCTTATAAGCTCGCAAACAGAAAATTCCATCAGGAAGACACTATTATCGATATAAATGGTACTAAAATAGGCGGAAATAATTTCAGTGTTATCGCAGGCCCATGCTCCGTTGAAACTGAAGAACAGATTGTCGGCTGTGCAAAGGCTATCAAAAAAGCCGGTGCTGCATTTCTCAGAGGCGGTGCTTTCAAACCAAGAACTTCTCCATACGCTTTCAGAGGTCTTAAAGCAAGAGGTCTTGAACTCCTCGAAATCGCAAAACAGGAAACCGGTCTGCCTATCGTTACAGAACTTATGAGCCTTGACCACCTTGATTTATTTGACAATGTTGATATAATCCAGATTGGTGCAAGAAATATGCAGAACTTTGAAATGCTTGCTGAACTTGGTCACTGCAAAAAACCTATTCTTCTCAAAAGAGGTCTTTCAAACACCATTGAAGAATGGCTGATGAGTGCTGAATATATCCTTTCAGGCGGCAATGAAAATGTTATTCTCTGTGAAAGAGGTATCAGAACATTTGAAACTGCTACAAGAAATACTCTTGATATTTCAGCAGTTCCGCTTCTCAAACAGCTCACACATCTGCCGATAGTTGTTGACCCGAGCCATGCAACAGGAAAATCATCTCTTATTGCTCCTCTTGCAAAAACAGCAGTTGTTGCCGGTGCTGACGGTCTTATGATAGAAGTTCACCCTAATCCGCAGGAAGCATGGTGTGATGGTGCTCAGTCAATAACTCCGGAAGTTTTCAGCGGAATTATGACAGATGTAAGAAAACTCTGTGAATTTGAAAATAAAAATCTTATGTAATGCTGGTGCTTTTAAAATGAAAATACTTGTCACAGGTCTTGGACTTATAGGCGGCTCGCTCTGCAAAGCAATCAAAAGCCATACAGAACATTTTATAGTTGGTCTTGACAATAACAGTGATGTTGTTGATTCAGCTCTTGAATGCGGTGCTATTGACGAAAAAGCCAATGATGATAATATCAGTCAGTGCGATTTTATAATAGTATGCCTTCATCCGGAGGCTGCTGAAAAATATATGCTCAGTTCAATGGACAGATTTAAAAAAGGTGCTGTTCTTACTGATGTATGCGGCATAAAGGAAAAATTTGTTCAGAAAATAACTGATAAAGCCGCTGATTGCGGAATACATTATGTAAGTACTCACCCTATGGCAGGAAAAGAACGTTCAGGCTTTGCAAATTCAGACGGAAAAATCTTTGAAAATGCAAATTTTATAGTTACTCCTGTTGAAAACACTGATAAAAATGCGGTATATCTTGTTGTAAAGCTTGCAAAATCAATAGGTTTCGGAAAAATAGTAGTAACTTCTCCTCATGAACATGATAAAACTATTGCATATACCTCACAGCTTGCCCATGTGGTTTCAAGTGCATATGTAAAAAGTCCGTCAATGCAGAATGAAACAGGATTCAGCGGCGGAAGCTTTCAGGATATGACAAGAATTGCCACAATGGACGAGAATATGTGGAGCAGCCTTTTTATATCAAACAAGGACTGCCTTTTAAATGAAATTGATACTCTGATAGATAATCTCAGCAAATACAGAAATATGATTGCAGACGAAAATTACAGCGGTCTTGCCGGACTGATAAAAGAAGGCAGACTGCTCAAGGAAGAAAATTTAAAAAAACGTATGGCTGAACACCTTCAGGAAAATAACTGATAAAAAACAGGCAATGCCTGTCCCTTTTAATTAATGCTGATAATATATAATTTTTCCATTTGTAGGGGCGACCATTGGTCGGCCGTTATGGTTTATCAATAATTTTATCGATTAACCAATGATTTTTCATACCAAGAACAAATATCGAATTTATGGTTTAACCATAATTCGGGCGGGCGACCAATGGTCGCCCCTACAAATGTATGGGAAATTCCTTGTTTTTAATCATAAAATTTTACTGTCGAATTGGCGTTAAATTATTTAATAGCGTTGTTATACAAAAAAGCTCTGATTTATTTGTGGATTTTTCACTAAATTAATTTTTATTTGTAGAATACTGTTGACAAATCCGTCATAGTATGATATGATAAAACCATCAAATAAAGTTGGAATGTTACTGTAACACAGGCTTGACCAATTCACATGCATATGTACTATGTGTGTAAATTGGTTCTTTTTGTTTTCATATGAAAAAAATTTTTTTACTATTATTAAATCATCAATATTGATACATAATAATAGACATAAACAGGATAGTTACCTTTTTTATGGGCTAAACCTGAATTTCGTAAAATGTTTTTTATAAACATACGGGATTCAGGTATTTTTTATACCCTTACAATGTAAATTACGCCAATTCGATGGATTGTTTATGTAGGGGCGAACTGTGTT
>DJFA01000041.1:0-9316 GCA_002431975.1 Ruminococcus sp. UBA5884 | reverse complement strand
AAATTTTGTTGTCGAATTTGCGTTATATTAATAATGGATTGGAGGAATAATTTATGAAAGACAAAGTTTTCGGAGTACTTCAGCGTGTCGGACGCTCATTCATGCTCCCTATAGCTATATTGCCTGTAGCCGGTCTGCTTCTCGGAATAGGCAGTTCATTCACAAATGAAACAACTCTTACAGCATACGGATTAAGCAGATTTATATATCCCGGTTCTGTAATTTATACAATTCTCGATATTATGAGCCGTGCAGGAAGTGCTGTATTTGATAACCTGCCGCTTCTTTTTGCAATGGGTGTTGCAATAGGCATGGCTAAAAATGAAAAATCAGTTGCGGCTCTTGCAGGTGCAGTATCATTTATTATAATGAATGTAACAATAAGTGCCCTTATTACTGCAAAGGGCGGAGCTGATGCAATGCTTGAAAACTCTACTGCAAGCGTACTCGGAATTACCACTCTCCAGACAGGTGTTTTCGGAGGTATTATTGTAGGACTCGGAGTTGCCGCACTTCATAACAAATTCTATAATATCGAGCTTCCTCAGGTACTTTCATTTTTCGGCGGAACAAGATTTGTACCTATCGTCTGTTCAATAACATATGTTGCAGTCGGCATACTGATGTTTTTTGTATGGCCTGTTGTACAGAGCGGAATATATGCTCTTGGAAATCTTGTACTTGCCTCAGGATATGCAGGAACATGGATATACGGCATAATTGAAAGAGCCTTGATTCCTTTCGGACTCCATCATGTATTCTATATGCCTTTCTGGCAGACCGCTGTCGGCGGAACTATGGAAATCGCAGGTCAGACAGTTTCAGGTGCTCAGAATATATTCTTTGCACAGCTTGCAGATTCATCAACAACTGAATTTGCTGTTTCTGCCACAAGATTTATGAGCGGAAAATTCCCGTTTATGATATTTGGTCTTCCTGGTGCTGCTCTTGCAATGTACCGCTGTGCAAGACCTGAAAAAAGAAAAGTTGCAGGCGGTCTTCTTCTCTCAGCAGCTCTCACTTCAATGATAACAGGTATTACAGAACCTCTTGAATTTACATTTATATTTGTTGCTCCTCTTATGTATGGTGTACACTGTGTACTTGCAGGACTCTCATATATGCTTATGCATATCTTTAATGTAGGAGTAGGAATGACTTTCTCAGGCGGACTTATAGACCTTTTCCTTTTCGGAATACTTCAGGGCAACAGCAAAACTCACTGGATATGGATTGTTATTGTCGGTATAGTTTATTTCTTTATCTACTACTTTGTATTCAGCTTTATGATAAAACACTTCAATTATCAGACTCCGGGACGTGAACCTGATGACGTTGAAACAAAACTTTATACCCGTGCAGATGTAAATGCACGCAAAAATGCTGATAATGCTCCATCTGCTTCCGCTTCATCAGATGACCAGACAAGTATGCTTATAGTTGAAGGTCTTGGAGGCAAAAATAATATAAGTGATGTTGACTGCTGTGCCACAAGACTCAGAATTACCCTTAAAGACGGTAATCTTGCAAATGATACTATTCTTAAACAGAGCGGTGCTGCCGGTGTTATCCATAAAGGAAACGGTATTCAGATAGTTTACGGCCCTAAGGTAAATGTAATAAAGGCTCACCTTGAAGAATATCTTGCAAATCTTACAGATTCAGCTCCTGCGAAAAATTCAGCATTTATCTGTGCGGAACTTTCAGGAAATATTGTTTCTCTTGAAGATATCAATGACGGCGTATTCAGTGCCGGAATACTCGGAAAAGGCATTGCCATTGAACCTTCTGAAAATATAGTATATGCTCCATGTGACGGTACTGTATGCAATCTTGTTGAATCAAAACACGCTGTCGGAATAACCACTGATGACGGTATGGATATTCTTATTCATGTAGGAATGGATACTGTTGAACTTCAGGGAAAATATTTTGAATATAAAATAACTGAAAATCAGAAAGTAAAAAAAGGTGATGCATTGATTGAATTTGATGCTGAAAATATCAGAAAAGCCGGATACAGACTTGTAACTCCTATGGTTATTACTAATTCAGATGATTATTCAGAAATAAAAATTATAGCTTCCGGAGCTGTAAAACATGGTGAAAGAGCAATTGAAATAATTAAATAAACAGATAAAGGGAAGGATTTTTTATCCTTCCCTTTTTTTGTATAAGCGACCAATAGTCGCTCCTGCATAAACAGACAGATTACTGCCTTATCTTTTTTTATAAATCAGCAATTCAGGATTTTCGCCGTTTTTTTCATATGTGCACACCATAATAAAATCCATATTTGCAAGAACACCAAAACATCTGTCACCGCCGAACTCACATTCAAGCTGATTTCCAAGATATGTAGTATTATCATCTAAAAATCTGACCATATTTCCATTTGGGAGTCTGTATTTCAGATTAACATGGCTTCCGACAAGTGCATTAAGCTTTTCAAGCTTCGGCATACCCTCGACATTCAAAGCATTTATTTCATCAATCAGAACTTTTTTAAATTCTTCAAAAGCTTTATTTCCGCCGATTTTTTTATATCGTTTCCAGTAGTCAAGCTTAGGAAGCGTTTTATGCAGATATGAACGTATTTCTGATTCTGAATGTTCCTTATCTGCCATATTTTTAACGCATACGTCAATCAAATCGTCCATATCGCTGTACATATACTCCCCGTCTGCATAGCACCATTTGCAGTAATGTTCATTTAAAAAACCGTCTTTTTCCTTGCTTATGTTGCTATCCTCCAGAGGCATTCCGCAGCATTGACAAATCAGCTGCATAGGTGAACCTAAAAGCGTATTGATAGAAACATCATACAGTCTGGACAGCAATTTCAATGTTTCTGTATTGGGAACAGTTTCTCCATTTTCCCAGCGTGAAACAGCCTGACGTGTAACAAATACTTTTTCTGCAAGTGCGTCCTGAGATAATCCGTTCTTTGTGCGAAGTTCCAACAGTATTTCTTTTGTTTTCATTTTGGTATCCCTCCTTGATAATTATTATATCATGCATATATTTGTACGGTCAAGCAACTGTCTGTTGCTGCATTCATTGCATAAATTTTATTGCTGAATGTTACTTCATATCAAAATATTTGTATCTTTCAGGTATATTAATGCTTATACAATAACCAATTGCTGAAAGAAACTCTCCTATTTTTGAAAGTCCGTCTTTATAAAATGCTTTTATTCTGCATGATTTCAGCGAAATATCTTTATAGTCAGAAGGACATACAAAAGTCCAGTTAGCTCCATTCCTATCAAATATAATTCTAAAGAATTTATCAATATCTGTCTGATTGTATCCGGCTTTTGCAATAAGTATATTATGTTTAAATACATAATCCAAAGGAGCAAGCACAGCAGTTTTGCCATCAGTTCTTATTGCAGATATCATAAGTTCGTCATTCTGCATAGCTTCAATTACAGACTGTTCATCAGGAAGCTTTATTATTTCCACTTGTATCAATCCTTTCTGAATATAAAAAAAATCAGACCTTTTAAAAGAGGTCTGATTAAAAGAGAATGCGGATAACAGGACTTGAACCTGCATGAGGTTGCCCTCACCAGCACCTGAAGCTGGCGCGTCTGCCAATTTCGCCATATCCGCAGATTAACAATAATTATTATATCATATACTTAAAGGAATGTCAAGCAGAAATGTATAAAAATTTTAAAATGCAGAGGCAGATTCAATCCGCCTCTGCAAATAATTATTTTATAGTAAGGAACTGTTCCGGAACGTTGTCAGAAATAATGCCATCAATAACAGACATACTGAAATCGTGAGCATATCCGCTTGAAACGGTATGTATTCCATGACCGGAGGCAAGTTCTTCGGTATACATTGAATAAGGATACACTCTTATATTTGAATAGCTTGTATCATAATGATTTACAAGAGGAACAGCCTTTACATCATCAACAATTATTTCGCCTGTTACAAGGTCTTTTGTAACATTGAAATCGGCAAGAAGCTCAACCATATTGAAATTATCGCTTTGTGCAGATATAAAGTTTCCGAGTGAATAAAATACAAAACTCTGACCGCCCATTGAATTATCAAGATATTCCATACTCTGAATAACATGGGGGTGATTTCCGATTATTACATTAGCTCCCCAGTCAGCAAAATCCTGTGCAAGAGCTTTTCTCTCATCATCAACATCAAATGAATCCTCATTGCCCCAGTGAACGCTTACAATAACGCAGTCAGCGATATCAGCTGCTTTTTCTATCTGTTCCTGCATTACATCTCTTTCAGAAGTATATATAATTTTAAGTTCTGAATCTGCCGGAAGTGAAAGACCGTTTGTATACTGAGTAAATGCCACAAATGCAAATTTTATGCCGTTTACATCAAGAGTGCGTATATTATTCATATCTTCCTCATTGCGGTAAGCACCATACATCAAAGCTCTGTCGGAACGGCTGTCCCAGTAGTCAAGTGAAGCACTGAGTCCTTCCTCGCCCTTGTCAAGAACATGGTTATTTGAGATACTGAAAACATTTATACCTATATCCATCATATAGTCGCCGAGAGCAACAGGAGAATTGAACATCGGATAATCTGACGGCGGATAGATATCATTGCATATAAGCGTTTCCTGATTCATAATATTAAGGTCGCCCTGAAACATATCCTTTACATACTGATATGCATATGAAAAGTCGTATCCTTTATAATCAGCTCTTGCCGCTGCCTGATTATAGATTGATGAATGAATAAGGTTATCGCCTGTTGCAACTATTCTGACAACAGGATTTTCTTTCTGTTCACCGGTAATTATATTGATTTCATCATTATTTTCAGGAGGCTGAGTGCTGTCAGTCTGTGAAGTCTGACCTGCGATAACTTCTATTGCAGATGAAGGATTATTGTCGATTGATTCACATGATGTAAAAAAACATAAAGCAGCCATTGCCGGAACAAGCATAGCTATAGACCTGAATTTCATATTACAAATTATCCCCTTTTTTATTCTTTATCTTTTATTTTGCAGTTTCGGTATTTTTATTTCTGAATATAACAAGCTTGCTGAGAGCATAATTCATTATAAGAATTATTATATTTGCAAGAACTTTGAATATCATTTCATTTACTGATGCTGAAACTCTGAACAATGAGCAGAAAAATTCGCTGAATCTGTCTGCACAGAGATACATTATTACAACCTCAACGCCGAGAGAAAATGCTCTTGCCGCATAAAATGAAAGAGTCTGCATAATAAGTCCCTGAGTTGTTTCAGTTTTATTCTTGAATACAAATTTTTTATTGGTTATAAATGCAAATGTCACTGCACATACCCATGATATTATAGTTGCCGCTGAAACCGGTACTTTGAGAAAAAATCTTGATGCAAAATGAGTTCCCCAGCTTACAACAGTTGTAAGGCCTCCGAAAAATACATAAAGAATTATATCCTCATATTTTTTATAAAGCGACTTTATTTTTTCAAACATAAATAAAACCTCCGTACAGTATACAGAATAATTAGTTTTTTCATACATTCTATAGTGATTATATCAGAAATTTCACATTAATGCAATATATAAGAAGTAAAAAATTTTATCCAACTTTGCAGGGGCGAACTATGTTCGCCCGCCTGAAATTCCGGTAAACCTGACGGGCGAACTTAAGGAAGCCCCTACAGAATATTTAATTCTTAATTTCAGATGAACGAATCATAATATTGCATAAAAAATCAGGCTTTTTTCAAGCCTGATTTTTTTTTACTGCTGTTCAATTTCTATGTATTCCACTGAATAATACTTTGCATTTTTTCCAAGTGAGGCAACATCAAAATCCCATATTTCTCCGGCATCAAGGTCATCATTTACGGCTTTAACGCTTTTGAGCGAATTTTTAGAACCGTCCATAAAACTTATTGTGAGAGTTACTTTTATATTATCCAAATCAGAAATATTTTTTACTTTTCCCTTTACATGAAGCAGTCCTGCATGATTATATCCTGATGAATCGACTACCTGAATCACATCATCAACGGAAAGTTCCTTATTGTCATCAATAAAATGCTTTGCTCCTGCTCCCCCAAGGAGAACTGCCGCAGATACTGCGATTTTCACTATGTTTGTACCTGTTATTCTCATATATTACTCCCCTTTTCTGAATCAATAAATCTCCATTGCTTGTCAGCCCATTCATTTCCTGCATAGTCTATCCCCACACGCTTTGCAGTTTTTATCTCTGGTCTGTATCCGTCATCTTCAATCCATATTTCAGGATTATTAATGATTGACTTGTTATTAAGAGATTTATCTATTTTAAGATATTTTGTAAGCTTTGCAGGGCCGTTATAATTTTCTCCTGCACGGATAAGAACACACTGAGGCTGTTCCTTTTCGCCTGTAGTTATATTCATAAGCCAGTGTATACCATAGCAGAGGTAAATATATATCAGTCCGCATTCATGATAAAGTACTTCAGTTCTTTTAGTACGACCCTTTGACGCATGACATGCTTTATCCTCTGTACCTCTGTAGGCTTCTGTTTCAGTTATGCGAATTTTAATAACGCTTCCGTCCTCAAGTCTGTGAGCAAGTATTTTTCCCACAAGCTCCGGAGCTGTTTCAAGGCAGTCCCTGTGAAAGAATTTCTCATCAAGCTTCATTATTTTTTCCTTAATTTTTCGGCAAGCTCCCTGTCCGGCTTTACATAAAGAGTTTTATTGTTTGTAAATATGACCATTCCGGGCTTTGCACCATTTGGTTTCTTAACGTATCTTGCAAGACAGTAATCAACAGGCACTTGTGAAGATTCCCTTGCCTTGCTGTTGAATGCGGCTATAATGCAGGCTTCTTCAATAGTTTTCTGCGGCGGCATTTCACCGTTTGCAGATATTATTACATGAGAACCTGTTATATTTTTTGTATGACACCATATATCATTCTTTTCAGCGGTTTTAAGAGTAAGTTTATCATTCTGTTTATTATTTCTTCCTGCAAGAATAGTATATCCGTCACTTGAAATATATTCAGCCGGCGGCTGTATTTTAGGAATTTTTCCTTTCATGCGGCTTTTTATATATCCCTGTTCTATGAGTTCGACTCTGAGTTCTATTACTTCGGATTCACTTTCAGCTCTTGTAAGTGAATCAAATACGCTGTCGATATATGCAAGCTCCTCCTCGCCGAATTTTATCTGTTCAGATAATTTCTTTTCAGCCGTGACAGCTTTTCTGTATTCATTATAGTAATGCTGTGCATTCTGTGAAGGAGTTTTTCTGTCATCAAGTTTTATGCTTATCTGCGGACAGCTTTCATCATAGAAATTTTCAAGCAAAGCTGATTTCATACCTTTTTGCAGTTTGTATATATTTGATGATATAAGGTCGCCGTATAATTTCCATGTATCCTTATTGGAACATTGTGCAAGCTCATCTTTCTGATTTGATATACGCTTTGAAATTCTGTCGGCAGTATTTGAAAGCAGTCTGAAAAGGTCATTTGCTCGCTGTTTAAGTCTTGACATATTGTCACGCTGACAATAGAACATATCAAGAGTCTGACAAGCTGAATCTGTTTCAGATGTTATCATGAGATTTCCATACTGTGAAATTCTCATAAATGAAAAATCCTTTAAAAGACCGTTTTTATCCTTTACTATATAATATTTTTTTTCAGATTCATTTATCAGGCTGTCAGCTGTCTGATGTATTATAAATATGAGTCTTGAAAAATGCTCATCTGTCATATCATCAGAACAGAGTTCTGTTCCTTTTGAAGTATAAAATGCCCATTCACTTGCAACTATCGGAGATATTCCCTCAAATGTTTTCATAAGAACTTTTGATAATTCCGCCGGCTTTGCATTTTTTATGGCATTAATCATATCAGAATCGCTGTCTTTCAGAAAATTGACTCTCTTGGCTCTCGGAGGAAGCTCATATATCATATTTGGAAGCACAAGTCTTTCCCTTGACATTTCAGCATCAACACGCTTTATGCTGTCAATAATCTTGCCGTCCTGATTTATTATGATTATATTTGAATGTCTGCCCATTATTTCAACAGCAATTGTTATTATAACTCTGTCGCCGAGTTCATTTGTACATTCAAAATCAAAGAAAAGTATTCTTTCAAGTATATCCTGACGAATATCAATAAGTTTTCCGCCGTTTAAATGCTTTCTCAAAAGCATACAGAACATAGGCGGTACTTTCGGATTATCAACGTTCATTTCAGTAATATGGACTCTTGCACTATCAGCAGATGATGACATATACAGCTTTTTTGCTCCGTCCTGAGTACGCATATTTATTATGATTTCCTCCCGTGACGGCTGATGAATCTTATCGACTCTGCCGCCTTTAAGGATTTCAAGTTCATTTTTTACAGCATATAAAAATGCTCCGTCAAGTGCCATTTGTATCAGTCCTTTCTGTATGCAAGTATCTGAAATTCAGTTTCAGTATCAAGAGTTTCAAGTTTTGACAATCGTTTCTGACCGTCAATACCTGTTTTATAATAATAAGGAGTCATTGAAAAAAGATTCATTATATCCTTGTTATTATCAATATGTATGATATTTTTAACTTCTGTCTTTTCAAGCAGTGAAAATTCCTCCAGTTCATATGATTTTACAGTATTCTCATAAGGATTTTCATAGACTGCCTTTTTAAGTGACCAAAGATGTTTTTCAGCCGGTATTACCATTATCATTATACCGTTTTTTCTGATAATTCTTATAAACTCCTCCTGACAGTACGGTGCAAAAAGAGTCATTAAAATATCTGCTGAATTATCAGCAAAAGGCATTCTGAAAACGCTTGCTGCTGCAAATTTTATTTTCTTATATCTTTTTGCTGCACAGTCAACCGCATTTTTTGATATATCTATTCCATACATATCAGCAGTTTTATTTTTCATTGAAAGATATTCAAATACATTTGATGTATAATACCCTTCTCCGCAGCCTGCATCTATAAAAAAAGCTCCGTCATCACAGTATCTGTCTGCTGTTTCGCAGAGTTTTTCCATCATAGGTGCATAATAGCCTCTGCTTAAAAAATCACGTCTTGCATTGACCATAAGCTTATTATCCCCTGGAATTTTGGTATGCATATGATTTGACTGCAAAAGATTGACATATCCGCTTTTAGCCTTGTCAAAAACATGATTTTTAATGCATATATAGCTTTTTGTGCTGTCGCTGAGATTTTCACCGCATACAGGGCATATAAATCTGCTCATATTTATCCCGCTTTCTTTTGTTATAATAATTATTTCTTTATTCTGTAATTCTTAATTATTTACGTTTATCACAAATTCAGCAAACTAACGTTTGC
>DJFA01000012.1 GCA_002431975.1 Ruminococcus sp. UBA5884 | reverse complement strand
CCAGCTTTTTGAAAAAAGCTGGGCAAAAACTTTCATTCTCGTTCTTATTTACTGACAGCATTTTGCAAAAGGGCGGATATTTTACAGATTATGGGTGGCTATTGGTCGTCCCTAAATAAATAATTATCTGATTTGTTTCAATATTCCGCTTTATTTGGTTAACCTTCTTTATTATTATTCAAAGTACTTGACAAATATCTAAAAAAATTGTATTCTTAAAGAAATATATATTTGTAAGTGTGGTTGTTTCATACCATTTGAATTATAAGAGGAGGTTATTTTTTTATGCTTACAGATGCTAAAAACAAGTTCCAGAAAGAAGGGCTTACCTTTGATGATGTGCTCCTTATCCCCGGAAAATCTGATGTCACACCTAATATGATTAACCTTAAAACTAAACTTACCAAAAATATTACCCTTAATACACCTATCATGACTTCCGCCATGGATACTGTCACAGAATCAAGAATGGCTATCGCTATCGCAAGAGAAGGCGGTATCGGCATTATCCACAAGAATATGTCAATCGAAAAACAGGTTGATGAAGTCGATAAGGTAAAACGTTCCGAAAACGGCGTTATTACTAACCCTTTCTCTCTCACTGAAGACCGCTTCGTCTATGAAGCTGATGAACTTATGGGCAAGTATAAAATCTCCGGCGTTCCTATCGTTGACAAAAAAGGTAAGCTCGTCGGAATTATTACAAACCGTGATATGCGTTTCATGGTTGACTATAATGTCCGTATCTCTGACGTTATGACAAAGGATAACCTTATTACCGGTAAAGTCGGCACTACTCTCAGTGATGCTCAGGAAATCCTCCGCAAGCATAAAATCGAAAAACTTCCTCTTGTTGACGATGAAGGCTTCCTCAAGGGTCTTATCACTATCAAGGATATCGAAAAGGCTGTTCAGTTCCCGAACTCCGCAAGGGACGCAAAGGGCAGACTCCTCTGCGGTGCTGCTATCGGCGTTACAAATGATGTTCTCGACAGAGCAAAGGCTCTTATTGATGCTCAGGTCGATGTTCTCGTCCTCGATTCCGCTCACGGTCACAGTGCTAATATTATAAACTGTGTAAAGAAAATCAAGGCTGCTTTCCCTGATACTCCTGTTATCGCCGGAAATATCGCTACTGCTGAAGCCGCTGAAGAACTCATTCAGGCTGGTGCTGACTGCATTAAGGTAGGTATAGGCCCCGGCTCTATCTGTACTACACGTGTCGTTTCAGGTATCGGCGTTCCTCAGATAACTGCTGTTTATGATGCTGCCTGCGTTGCTCAGAAATATGGCATTCCTGTTATCGCTGACGGCGGTATCAAGTATTCAGGCGATATCGTAAAGGCTCTTGCTGCCGGTGCTAATGTCGTTATGCTCGGCTCTCTCCTTGCCGGCTGTGATGAAGCTCCTGGTGCTATGGAAATTTTCCAGGGTCGTTCTTTCAAGGTTTACAGAGGTATGGGAAGCCTTGGTGCTATGGAATGCGGTTCAAAAGACAGATACTTCCAAAGTGATACTACCGATGCAAGAAAACTCGTTCCTGAAGGCGTTGAAGGCCGTGTTCCTTACAAGGGCTACGTTTCTGATACTATATTCCAGCTCTGCGGCGGTATCCGTTCAGGTATGGGCTACTGCGGCTGTCCTGATATTGATTCCCTCCACGAAAAAGCTCAGTTCGTAAGAATTACAGGTGCCGGTCTTAAAGAAAGTCATCCGCATGATATCTATATAACTAAGGAAGCTCCTAACTATTCTGCTCAGATATAAATGCTTCCTGAAAACATATGACATAATTATTTACTGAACATAAGAAAGGAGTTCATTATGAGCAAAATACTCGCAAGCTATATCGCATTCTGGAAAAGAGCATTCGATTTCAGCGGCCGTTCAAGCCGTGCTGAATACTGGTATGCTATCGTTGGTCACATTCTCGCATCTATAGTTCTCTCATTCTTCCTTGGCATATTATCCGTAGTATTCGGCGATGAATCTTTTATAGTAGCCGCTATTTCAGGTCTTTACAGCCTTGTTCTCCTTATCCCGTCTATCTCACTCGGTGTAAGACGACTCCATGATATCGGTTTTTCCGGTCTGCTTTACCTTATCAATCTTACAGGTATAGGTTCTGTTGTTCTTCTCATTCTCGCCTGCATGAAAGGTCAGCCCGGTGCTAACAAATATGGTATGAGTAATGACTTCTGATTGATTTAAAATTTTAGATTATATAAAACGGGCTTTATGCCCGTTTTTCTATTGAATATGAAAGGTGTGCTTTAATTTTATGTATCTTGATTTCCATGTTCACGCATTCAACGAAAAAATTGCTCAGAGAGCTATCAGCAGTCTTGAAAAAACTGCACGCTATACTGCATATACTGACGGCACTCTTGAGGATACAAGAAAAAAACTTATTCAGAATAATATTTCAAAAGCTGTTCTGCTCCCTGTAGCCACAAAACCTTCTCAGCAGAAAGTTATAAATGACTGGGCTAAAGCCTCTGAAGACGATTTCTTCATTTCCTTCGGCAGCGTTCACCCCGATGCTGATGATGTTCTTGACGAACTCGAGAGAATTAAAAAAATCGGTCTGCATGGCGTTAAAATGCATCCCGATTATATCAATATGTTCTCTGATGACCCGAAAATGATTCGTGTTTACCGCAAATGTGCTGAACTTGACCTCCCTGTCATCATTCACGGAGGTTATGACCCTCTTTCCCCTGAACTCGTCCACGCTCTCCCTGAAGCCTCTGCAAGAGCTTTTGATGCTGTTCCTGAAATGACTTTCATTATCGCTCATCTCGGCGGTATGTACCACTGGGACGAAGTTGAAAAATATCTTGTCGGAAAAAAAGGCAATCTCTATTTCGATATCGCTGTTATAAACCGTGCTATTGAGGACAACCATCTTGAATATTCTCAGATTGAGAGAATTGTTAAAAATCATGGCGTTGAAAGAATACTTTTCGCCAGCGACTGCCCCTGGGACTGCCCTGCAAATGAAATCGATATCGTGAATAATCATCTTAATCTTACAGATGAAGAAAAAGAACTCATTTTCCACAAAAATGCTGAAAAATTACTTAAACTGAATTAATTACCTGAAATTATAGTAAACCATAACGGGCGACCAATGGTCGCCCCTACAATGGAAAATTCCTTGTTTTTAATCATGAAATTTTGTTGTCGAATTGGCGTTAATTTAAACGGGCGAACACAGTTCGCCCCTACAAAACGAATTTGCATATTATTTAATCTGAATTTCAGATAAACGAATTATAATAAAATTACATTAAACCATAAATTCAACGATTTTTTCTGTAGGGGCGACCATTGGTCGCCCGTTGGGGTTTATCAATGATTTTATCCGTCAACCAATGGGCGGATATTTTTCAGATTGCAGGCGGCAGTTTGCCGCTCGCCCCTACAGAACGAAAATGAATTATAAAAAAACAACCATCGAATCGGCAATTAACGCCAATCCAATGGTTTGTTTGGTTTATTCAAGTCCTACTACCTTCTGGAGTATCTTCAATGCGTCATATGATGAAATTGCTCCGTCACTGTCCAAATCTGCTGACGGTATATCATTATAACTACAATCTGATGATATGAGTGTAAGAACTGCAAGTGCGTCCGTTGAGGTTATCTCATCATCTCCGTTTACATCTCCTATATTGTCAGAATCAAGTGATATAAAACTAAGCTTATTCTCATCTGCATATGTTTTTGCTATCGTCTTTTTATATCCGAATACCGTTTTAAACATTTCACATTCTTCAAATGCCTGTTCATCTATTTTCTGGAGCTTTTCAGGGAACCTTACAAATTTAAGATTTTTAAATGATGAAAATGCATATTTACTTACATTTTCTATGCCATCTGATATATATACAAGATTTGTTTCATCTGCATACTGTTTCCATGGCTGTTCTGATGCTGAGGCATAATCGTCCATTGTTCCGCTTCCGGAAAGTGTCAGCATATTATCTTTATATGACCATGTAATTCCGCTTTCAGATGCCTTATATGAATATGTATCCCCCGGAACTGTCCAGCCGCTGTAAAATTCATTTCCTGTTTCGGCAGCTGCTCCCTTTTCTGTCTGATATGCCTGAACTCTGAAACGAAGTTCTGCATCTCCGCCGGTGTATTCATCTCCTGAAAGCCATTCTGCTACGTTTACTGATGTGTCATTTACTGTAGTTGACCATACCGGCTCATAAAAACCTGTACCGTCATCTTTCTGAAGCTCAAAATTATATCTTACTTCATATTTTTCACTGTCGGTCGGCTGTACGGCGTTCCACTGTGCTGTAAGCCCGTTCCATTTAAGTCCGTCCGCTGAATCAAGCAGATTTTCCTTATATGAATATGTATCGCTTAATGCTGATTCACCATCAAATACAACATAATTGGATTCAGTCATTTCGCTTGGCTGCACTTCAAGCACAAATTCTGCATCTCCGCCTTCATATCTCCAGCCTGCCCAGTAAAGGTCATTAAGCAGATAAGATGATACATCAAGCTCTGTGCCGTCTGCTACTGTCATGCTCCATATCTGCTCAAATTCTCCGTCTGCATTCTTTTTCTTTAAGCTTGTTCTATACCACACAACATCTGATTCATAAAATGGAGTTACTGCGTCCCAGCTCGCATAAAGTCTGCTGCCTTTCATGCTCCATGTTATATTTTCAGGTACGCCGATTACAGGCTTTATATATTCAGCTTTTTCACTTGTCGCTTCCTTGCTTACATTGCCTGTAAAAGAATATGATGAATCTCCAAGTACCTGTAACTCAGTTGCTTTTACTGTAAAATAAAAATATCCGTCCTGTTCAAAATACTGTGAAAGATACTCCTCATCAAATGATGTTTCAAATGTATAACCGGAAACACACTGTTCTGTTCCTGATTCAGTTTCATTATAAAGCGTATACTCATATTCAAATACACAGTCACTTGCTGTAGACTCAAGGGCTTCCCATTCTGCATGAATTTTTTTGGATTTACCGTCAACTGTGACTTTTAACCCTGTTGGAGCATCAATCTCTGCTGCTTCTTTGCATTCATATGAGGCACTGTATACAAGTTCACTTTCATTTCCTGTAAATTCGTCCCATGTATCCTTGTTTACTTCCTTTGCCTGTATTGAAAGACATATCACTGTCCCATCAGCTGTATATTCCTGCGGAATTCCAAAATCTGCTCCTATACAGGTTGTTACATATACACTTTCCAGTCCGGCATCGCCATTGTCCTTATATAACACTACTTCATAGATAACATCATATTTATCTGCGTCAGTTGCTGAAACTTCATTCCACTTTGCATTGATTGTACCATCTGAATATCTCTGGAACGAAATCCCTGACGGCGAGTCAAGAACCGGTGCTTCTGAGGCTGTCACCGGTACTGATAATGCCATTATACTTATTGCTGATATCATTGATATTATTTTTCTGCTATACATAAAATCAACCCCTTAATTCTGATTTTAATTTTACTATATTACTGAAATTATATCATAACAGGTTTTAATTGTCAACACTTTAAATAAAAAAAATCCCACAGATAATATATATCTGCAGGACTCACAAAATATGACCCGTACGGGAATTGAACC
>DJFA01000068.1:6239-8267 GCA_002431975.1 Ruminococcus sp. UBA5884 | reverse complement strand
AATAGCGGCAGTGGGATTCGAACCTACGACCAATCGGGTATGAACCGAGTACTCTAGCCAACTGAGCTATGCCGCCATATATTTTGCTTTGCCGTGAGAAATTTCCGTTCTATTTCCCGACGACTATTAAATTATACTACAAACTTTCTTATATGTCAACCCTTTTTTTCAAAAAAATTATTTTTATTCAATTACGATATTTATTATGCTTATTTAAGTCATTTTTATGCATTTTGACGATTGTTTTTTAATTATTATTATCTAAAAAGCCCATGTCATTTTTTTTCGATTTGTGCTATAATTATATCAGAACAAATTCGATAGTTATTTCCTGTAGGCGACTATTTGTCACCCTTACGGAAATATTAATTTTAATTATATGGAGGTCTTTTTTATGCCATTTTCTATCGGCGATTATGTTATGTACGGCTCTTCCGGCGTTTGCAGAATATCCGGTCTGGAAAAACACAATTTTGATGGTCAGAATGAAACTGATTATATCAGCCTTGTTCCTGTCAGCTCCGCTTCATCAAAATATTATATCCCTCAAAAAAATTCAGATGGCAAAATTCGCTCCCTCATCACAAAAGAACAAATTAATCAGCTTATTGACGAAATCCCTGATACTGCCGCTACATGGTTCAACGACAGCCATGAACGCAAAAATGCTTTCGCTTCTATCATAAAAAGCGATGACTACAGACAGATTATCAGCATGATTAAGGCTTTGCATATGCATAAAGACCTTAATAAAAATTCAGGCGGCAAAAAACTTAATTCCTCTGACGAGAATTTTATGCGTAAAGCTGAAAGCCTTATGTATCAGGAATTTTCTGTCGTCCTCGGCATTCCTCAGGACGATGTTACAGACTATATTTCCAAAAGAATAAATCACTGAATACTTACTATCGTTTTGTATATTCCTCCGTCATTGTCGTAAATATCTACAAGTCTGTAACCGTAAACTTCAAGCCAGTAATCTATATCACCATTCGGCGGTATCAGAACTTTGATATATCTCTGAAACTGCTCTGAATAAAATCTCGCTGTCTGTACCTCATCATCAGGAAACGGCTCTCCGTAAATACGATAGTACCCTTCCTTGTCAAAGCTTATTACATCAAGATATGCCTGATACTGTTCCATGTATACGTTGGCTGTCTGGAAATATTCATGATTCGTAAATGTTTCAAAATCAGTATACGGTACAAGCACTTCTGTATATTCCCCTGACTCCTCATCGTAATAATAAAAAATTCTGTTGAGTATCTCATCAGGATTATATTCATATTCAACTATTGATACTGTTCCGTCCTCGTTTTTTTCTGCATATAACGCTCTTGCTATCTGTCCTTCATACTGTTCTTCATAATCATCTTCTTCAATCGAATAAGTAGGGGAAATATATCTGTCATTGCTTGCTATTCCTGCCGCTATTACAACAGAAACCATAATACCTCCAAACACTGATATCCCTGCTATCATAAGCTTACTGAGCTTTTTTCTGTGCGGATTGTCTTTTTTTTTCACTGCTGCCGGCGGTGCTGCTGCCTGTGACGGCTGAACGGGAGGTATCGGCATCTGATTCACAAACGGCGGCGGTTCAGGCATTATGTTCTGTTCCGGTTCTGCTGCCGGTCTGACCATTGTTACCGGCTTTGACAGGTTTATGCGTCTTCTCTGCGGCTTTGCATCACCTTTTAAAAGTTCATCAATTGATACATGAAAATATTCACTGATGAATATTATCTTGTCTATTTCCGGATATACCTGTCCGCTTTCCCATTTCGACACTGACTGTCTTGATACATCGAGTATTTCTGCAAGTGCTTCCTGTGAGAGTCCGTTTTGTTTTCTTAACTGCTGTAATTTATTTGAAAAACACTGTTTCATTATATCATACTCCTTACTTAAATGGATTGTTTATGTAGTACTTTATAACACCACTTATAAATTTAAGTTTACCATAAATTTAGCAAACTATCGTTTGCTCAAACTTTTTTTGAAAAAAGTTTGACAAAAAACTAT
>DJFA01000068.1:0-6114 GCA_002431975.1 Ruminococcus sp. UBA5884 | reverse complement strand
GGCAAAAACTTTTATACCCGATTTTGCTTAACTATAACATTTTTTAAGGGGCGGATATTTTACAAATTACAGGTGGCAGTTTGCTGCTTGTTGCATAATTATAATAACAAAAATCTTTTAAGATTTCAAGCAATCAGCATTTGCAGTTTTTTGTCAACCTCAGGTTGACATCACATCAATAAAAAAAAGAGAGCATTTACTACAATGCTCTCTTTTCTGTTCTTTCATCTATAAATCAGTTCATTATTGTCTTGTCTGTTTCCTTATCAAAAAGATGAACCTTCATCGGGTCGATACATACCTGTATAACGTCCTGTGATTTTGCTGTTGATGTTGGGTCAACTCTTGCTGTAAGGCTGTTTCCTTCACAGTTGAGATACAGATAAATTTCTGCACCCATAAGTTCTGTGATTTCAACTGAACATTCAACTATACCTGTTGTTGCTGCTGCAAGGTCTTCCGGATGGTCTGAGATGTTTTCAGGACGGATACCCATAATAACTTCCTTGTTTACATAGTTATTAAGTTCTGCATTTACCTTTGATGCTGGTATTTCAACCTGATATTTTACACCCTTCTGTGTCTTTGAATCATCTGAACCGAATTCAATGAAGAATCTTCCGTTTGCATTGCGGAGTACTGCATCTACAAAGTTCATCTGCGGTGAACCAAGAAAGCCTGCTACGAATCTGTTTGTAGGGCTGTCATAGAGGTTCTGCGGTGAATCTACCTGCTGGATAACTCCGTCCTTCATTACTACGATTCTGTCACCCATTGTCATAGCTTCTGTCTGGTCATGTGTAACATAGATGAATGTTGTTCCGAGTTTCTTATGAAGCTTTGCAATTTCTGTTCTCATCTGTGCTCTAAGCTTTGCATCGAGGTTTGAAAGAGGTTCGTCCAGAAGGAATACCTGTGGTGAACGAACAATTGCACGTCCGAGTGCCACACGCTGACGCTGACCGCCTGACATTGCCTTCGGCTTTCTGTCAAGGAGATGTGAAAGGTCAAGTATCTTTGCTGCTTCTTCAACTTTTCTCTGGATTTCTTCCTTCGGTACTTTTCTGAGCTTGAGTCCGAATGCCATGTTTTCAAAAACTGTCATATGCGGATAAAGAGCGTAGTTCTGGAAAACCATTGCTATATCTCTGTCCTTTGGTGCGATATCATTTACAAGGCGGTCGCCTATATAAAGTTCACCCTCTGAAATTTCTTCAAGTCCTGCAATCATTCTGAGTGTTGTTGATTTTCCGCATCCTGACGGACCTACGAGAATTATAAATTCCTTATCTCTGATTTCAAGATTTACATCATTAACGGCTACAAATCCGTTATCATATTTCTTATAGATATTGCGTAATGATAAACCTGCCATTTTTTTCTGGCCTCCCAAATTTATTTTTTTCGGCTGTTTTCAGCACTTAATTAACTTACATTAATATAATACCAAATTTCATATATAAATTTCAAGTCACCAATTAACCAAACTTATAAATTATTGTTTATTAAATTTGACCAAAAATCTGTAATAATTTTCTTTTGCACATCTTCGAATGATGATGGTTTCAACAGGTTTTCAACATCGTTGTGCAAGATTTCCAAACACTCTCCAAATCCCAGTTCTGCGGCGATTGGAAGGTTTCCCATCTGCACTCTTGAAAGACTTTCAACACTGTTTTCAACAGCTGCGAACATTCGTTTTATCTGATGGTATTTTCCCTCGAAAAGCTCCACAACCGCACATTCTGCGTGATTTGGTATACCGCTTACCCTCGCCGGAAGACACTTCTCTCCGTTTTCAAGCACTATCCCATCTGCAAATGCCTTCTCATACTTCTCACAATAGGGTTGTGCAAGTTTAACAAAATAATATTTCGCTATATGCTTTGCAGGTGATAATATTCTGTGGGCAAGCTCTCCGTCATTGGTTAAAAATACAAATCCTGTCGTATCCTTGTCAAGTCTTCCTGCCGGAAATATATCCTTCCTTTTCAGATTGTCCGGCAAAAGTGAAATTACTGTCGGTGCCCTGCCGTCCTTTGTGGAACATACAACTCCTGCCGGCTTGTTCATCATTATATATATGTTCTTCCTGTATTCTATCCTTTCGCCTTTAAGACAGACCTCATCTTCTTCCGGCACTATCTTCATATCACATGAATGTACTGTCTTTCCGTTTACTGTTACCTTGCTCCAGTATATCATTTTCTTTGTTTCTGAACGTGCCATTCCCGTCTGGTTCGCTATAAACCTGTCAAGCCTTATCTTTTCCATCAGCAGTCATACTTCCTTACTCTGAATTCAATTCCCATCTTTTCAGCTGTTTTACGGGCAAGCTCTATCTCCTCCGGCGGTATTACATCAACTACTGTGAATATTACTCTCGGCACGTATTTTTTACAGTCCTCTGCAAATTTAAGCATTGCATTATATGAGCCTTTGCCAAATGACGGATTTGTTACCCTGTTATAGCATTCCTCTGTTCCTGCGTTAAGACTTATTGACACTGTATCAATACAGCCCTCAAGCATATGTGCTGTAGGCTTTTTATTTATAATATCAGAAAGTCCGTTTGTATTCAGTCTTACAGGCGGACAGCCCTCCTTTGCTTTGATATAGCGGCATATTTCTATAAGAGTTTCTATCCTTTCAAGCGGTTCGCCGTATCCGCAGAATACTATTTCACTGTAGTCTGAAAGAGTCCTTTTATCAAATTCAGCCTTTATCTCATCGGCTGACGGGTCATGGTCAAGCCACAGACTGTCTGAACCATACGCTCCGTCTGCGTTTTCCCTGATGCAGAATGTACACGCACACGGACAGGCGTTCGTTATGTTTACATAGAGGTTGTTTCCTACCTCATAGAGCAGTGTCATCATATCTTTTCTCTCCTTTATAATTCAAAATAATGAACATCAAATTTATGTTTATCCATAATTCGGCGGGCGACCAATGGTCGCCCCTACAAAACACTGTTTATAGGTTAAACAATGATTTTTCCATACAAAAAACAATTATCAGATTTATGATTTAATTAACCCAAATTCAATGGATTATTTCTGTAGGGGCTCGCCCGTTTAAATTATGGTACAACCAAAATTCAATGGTTATTTCTGTAGGGGCGACCATTGGTCACCCGTTGGGGTATGCTGTAAACCTGACGGGCGAACTTAAGGAAGCCCCTACAAAACGAATCGGCATATTTTTCAATCCGAATTTCAGATGAACGAATTGATGTCAAAACAGGACGGAATTTATTTATTCCGCCCTGTTTCCATTATTTCTTCTTTGTTCCCTTTGCTTTTGCTATTATTTTATTGAGCTTATTATAGTCACTAAGATAGAATACTACTGTTATTCCTGCTCCTACTATAAGGAGTACTATACCAAGTCCAAGTCCCTGCGGGAAGAAACTCATCTCTATTTCATGTGTTCCTGCTGTTACCGGTATTCCTATAAATGCGTCCGCAAGCAGTACAGGCTCTACCTTTTTGCCGTCTACCTTGATTGTCCAGCCGCCCTCCTCAGGAATGGTTGTCATAAGAATCTGGCCTTCCTGTGCGGTTACTGTTCCTTCGATATGTGTATCGCTGAATTTTGTCACTGTCATTGCTCCCTCTTTGAGCTTTGCAAGTGCTGAATCAACGGCTGCTGTATCAAGCTGATAGAACCACTGGTCTTTCATATATGCATATTCATTTGCTATTGTACAGATAAGTGAGAACTGCTGTCCTGCTTCAAAATCTCCCATTCTCTGTATTGCATAATACTGTGTTTCAAAGAAATAATTAAGGAAGTTATGATTTACATAGCTCTGTGTTTCCTCATCAAATTCTGTACTGAGCCACAGATTTACCTTCTTTTCACTCGCTGACGGGAAAAACAGATACATCGGGTTGTCGCTCTGTGAGGTTATATAAAATTCTATTGTTGAATCCATATTCTCTGTTGCCATGTATTTTGTCTGGTTTCCTGCGTCTGCTGTTGTTACATTCTTGTATTTTATATCATCAGGCATTACTCTTGTGAAATATTCATATCTTTCACCTGTTACTGCACTTAAAAGATTATTCTGGTTTTCAAACGGATTTTCTGATTTTACATAAACATTCAGTATGTCATCATCTACCATATACGCTATCGGAAGTGCGTTTTTGTTCTCATATACTGTGATATCTCCGCTTGTGAGAACCTTGTTTTCCATATATGAAGACTCTGTTTTCTTTTCCTTGTCAAGAACATACTTTATTCCGAGAAGTCCGTCTGTTATCGGTGTTGAACCGTTGTATCTCGTATAATGTCCTCTGTTTGAATAACCCATATTCCCCAGAAAATCTATTACCTTTGAGTTCATTACTGAACTTGAATGTGTAAGTCCTCTGAGATTTAATGCCATATTATCGTTTACTGTACGGTGGAACGTTTTTTCTGCTCTGTAAAGCGAATCATCATATTCTTTAAGGGCATCAACTGCTTCACGTCCTGCGGAAATATAGTCGATATATGCTTTTCTCTTGCTGTATGTTACGTCCTCATCTATATCCTTTACTGTTTCAAGTCCGCTTACAACAAGCTCTCCGCTTATAAGCACAAGCATTGCTATCGGTATTGCCTTTGAATTAGGTGAGTTCTTATAGCAGCGTACCATATATGCAAACAATGCTATGCAGCCTGCTGCAAACCATATTGAACCCAGTGTGTCTATATTCTCATATTCCTTAGTTTCCGCATACATCAGATATGCTATTATTCCTGCAAATGTTCCGCCTATTGTACTTGTCTTTATTCCTCCGACATTCTCAAAGGCTATTGCTGCCATTGTCACAAGTATAAATGATACCATGAATGAATATCTGTATGGAAGCCAGTTCGGCACCTGTCCGCCGTGCCACAGCATATCTATAGGCTTTACATACATACTGATTACCATTACTGCAAGCAGCATTCCAAGTCCTGCCTTCTTCTTCGCTGTTACTTTCTCATTCATGAAGAAAAGCGGAACCATCAGTATTGTAAGTGTACCACAGTAAATCTCCGGCAATCCCTCGTTCCTTACTGTATCATAACTTGACGGCAGCAGCTTTGACAAAAGGTCAAGCGTCTGGAACTGGAATTTAAGCGTATAATCAGGTGTTGTAAAGTCAAATTTTCCAAGCTTCAGCGAATAGTATACCGGCAGAAGCATTACACTTGCCATCATTGCTGCCACTACTCCTGATACCGCAAAACGTATCCCTGATTTGAAAAATCCTGCAATTCCCTGCTTTGTCTTTGTTCCGAAAAATATATAGTAAAAGAAATAAAGTACTGAGAATATTGCAAGCATAAGTCCTATATAGAAATTAGCAAAGAACATTATTGCTGCCGGTATTATAAAGTTTACTTTCTTTCCTTCGTCTATTATCTTCTCAATTCCATACATCATAAGCGGCATGAATACAAGTCCGTCAAGCCACATCGGGTCCATAAGCTGTATTACCGCATATGCACAGAGTGCAAAAAGTGTTGAGAACAATACTGAATTAAGCGGCTTTACATTATGCGACTTCTGAAGATAATAGCTGAATGTTATACCTGTCGTTCCTATCTTTGCAAGCTGCATTATAAGCAAACTTCCGAGTATCATCTTCTGCGGCAGAAGCATTACTATCAGCGTAAACGGACTTGCAAGATAATATCCCATAATTCCGAGAAATTCTCCTGAGAGGTTTCTCGACCAGCTGTAAAGCAGACTTCCGTCTCCCCAGAATGCCTGTCTTGCATATTCAAAATAATATACATACTGACCGTTAAGGTCAAGTACAAGTACGCAGTTATCTCCGAACGGATAGAATTTAAACAGTGCATATGTTATATACATTACTACTACCGGCACGAAAAATGCCAGAAAATATATGCGTCTGTCATAAATCCAGTCTTTGATACTGCGTTTTTCTTTCCCTGCAGGTGTTTTAAGACTGCTCATTTTTTCCTCCTAATTTTTTTATAATAATAATGGATTGATTTCTGTAGGTGCGACCATTGGATTTATCGGAATTTCAGGCGGACGAACTTAAGGAAGCCCCTACAACTGACAACCTTAATTCAGCAAACTATCGTTTGCTCAAACTTTTT
>DJFA01000013.1:16282-19361 GCA_002431975.1 Ruminococcus sp. UBA5884 | reverse complement strand
ATGATTTTCCGTACAGAAAACAAATACCGGAATTATGGTTTAACCATAATTTCAGCGGGCGACCAATGGTCGCCCCTACAAATGAAAAATCCCATATTTTCAATTATAAAATTTTTTGTCAAATTGGCGTTAAAAAAGCGGTCACTGAAAAAATTTTCAGTGACCGCATATTTATCATATTTTTTAAACATCAGCTATAAGGATATCTTTAAGAGCAGCATTGGAAATAACCATTCCGGCATTGTTTTTAATCTGTTTATATTTTCCGATAGGAAGGTTATAACGCATTATTCTTACAGCATCAGCATACTGAGGAGAAGGTTTTGCAATATCCATAATGTCAGCAGTAATATCCTTGTTGAGAACATCAAGCACAACTTCACCGGCTGTACGCTTTTCAGCAGGTTTTATAATATTGTCATCAGAACCGATTATCTGTGCAATACCCTTATTGAGAAGGTCAAGAGCCATGCGTCTTGTAGTTCTGTTTACAATTGACTGACAGCTTATCTGCATAAGGATTCCAAGAGAAGCAAGTTTTTTAATCTGTTCAATTGTATATGTTTCAGTATATTTTTCTATACGTGCAACGACAGGATACACATTTTTGGAAATAATAAGCCTCTGTATTCCTGTAAATAATTCTTCACTGTAGCCGTTCATAGGCAGAGTCATCATGATATATTTTGTGTCAGCAATACAAAGACTCTTTATATCAGTGATATTGATAGTATTTTCATCAAAAATCACTTCCGAGCCGAAAAGAATTTTAGGATAATTCTTATCCTTGAATTTTTCGCTGAGAATATCATAGGCTTTCTGTCTTTTTTCAAGATATTCATCAAGATTATCCGAAGACTTAAATGCTGTAGTTGAAACAACTGTCTTTATTTTAGCTGACTGAAGAATTTTAAGGATACTTTCAGCCTTTTCTACAAAATCCTTATTATCCGGACAGGCAAGAATCTGAGAATTAAAATCAATATAACCGTTCATAGCACACTACTTTCCCATTTTGTAAAACTTTTTTTAAACAATATGTAAAATGTTTATAGTATATATTGTATAATATTTTTTGCATTTTGTCAATAGGTTGTAGCAATTATACGATAAAAAGTATGAAATAACAGAAAATATGTATAATTATAATAAATAAGACTAAAAACAGATATACAAAACAATTAAATTACTGAAAAAAATTTTTTATAAAAACTATTGACACAGATAAAAAATCATGATATAATATAAAAGCTGTGTAAACAGCAGAAAATCGTATTCTAAAGACAGCCGGTGGATATTCCGTAAATCCGGCCGAGGAATGTGCATTGTCTTATATATTGACTTTGTATCCTTTCCCGATATCCGGAAAAGGATTTTTTTATGCTTTTGAGATACGATGATATCTTTTTTTCGGAGGTGAAATCAAATGCCAAGTGAAAAGGTTTTGGAAGCTAAAAAAGCTAAGGTTGAACAGCTTACTGAACTCATCAAGGGTTCATGTGCAGGTGTTATCGTTGATTACAGAGGTATCACCGTTGAAGAAGATACCAAGCTCAGAAAGGAACTCCGTGAAGCAGGCGTTCATTATTCAGTAGAAAAGAATTCAATGCTCCGTTTTGCATTGAAAAATGCTGGTATAGAAGGTCTTGAAAGCGTTCTCGAAGGTACAACAGCTATCGCCCTTTCATCAGATGACCAGACAGCTCCTGCAAGAATTCTCGGAAAATTTGCAAGTGAAAATGATGATAAATTCAATCTCAAGGCTGGATTTATTGATGGTGAAATCTATGATGAAGCAGGTGTTACAGCTCTTTCAAAGATTCCTTCAAAGGACGTGCTTCTTTCACAGCTCGTTGGTTCTCTTCAGGGACCTATGCAGAAGCTTGCAGCTATCATCAAGGCTGTTGCAGACAGCAAATCAGAAGACGCTGCATAATCTGTCAGCGGCATAAAACAGCGGCATAGCCGTTACTACATTAATTTGAATTATAAAAGGAGAATAAATATCATGGCTTCAGAAAAGATTTTAAAATTTGTTGAAGACGTAAAAGCTCTCTCAGTTCTCGAACTTGCTGAACTCGTTGAGGCTATTCAGGAAGAATTTGGCGTAACAGCAGCAGTTGCAGCAGCTCCGGCAGCTGGCGGTGCAGCAGCAGCAGCTGAAAAGACAGAATTCGATGTTGTTATGACATCATTCGGCGACAGCAAGATGGGTGTTATCAAGGTTGTTAAGGAAGTTATGGGTCTTGGCCTTAAGGAATCAAAGGAATTCGTTGAAAACCTTCCTAAGAACGTTAAAGAAGGCGTTTCAAAGGCTGATGCTGAAGAAATCAAGACAAAGCTCGAAGCTGCTGGTGCTACAGTAGAAATCAAGTAATCTCTGATTTTTCGTTATATAGAAAAAATCCCTGTTCAGTTTATCTGTTCAGGGATTTTTTATGTATTACAGAAATTTTTCAGTCAGTGCAACCATACACGCTCCCGGTATTCCGAGTATCAGTGAAATCATTGTATTAAAGAAGTTAAGTTCTGCCGCAAATCCTATTTTTTCGCCATAAAAATGAATCAGCAGCAGAGTCCCTCCTCCTGAAGCCATTCCGAATAATGCAGAAAGCAACGGATGTTTTCTTTTTGAGTAATATACAAGCATTATTACTCCAAGAATACACCATACAACTGTAAAAATAATATCAGTATTCATAATTCTTTGATTCCTCCGCTGAAATTCACATCAGGATATATCCGAGTGCAAGCAAAAGTTTTAAATCCGCTCCTTCTCTTGCAAGAATAATTATCATAAGTATAATAACCATTTTATCGCTGTCAAAATTCCCGTCAGTTATCCCGAGATTTTTAAGAAATCCGCCGGCAAGTCCGAACAGACCATTATTGTTATTACTGCTGCCGGTGTTGTTTTCAGCTGTATCTGTGCAGCTGCTGTCAGGAGCTTTTTTCTGCATTTCCCTTGCACTGCGGACTGCTTCATTTTTCATATTGTTGAAATTCTGTTTATTGTAATCCGTCATTCTGTCACCGCCTGCAATTTTAATTAACGCAAATTCAGCAAACTACCGTTTGC
>DJFA01000013.1:0-16128 GCA_002431975.1 Ruminococcus sp. UBA5884 | reverse complement strand
CTTTTAATCCCGATTTTGCTTGAATGTAACATTTTTCAAATGGGCGGATATTTTTGTAGGGGCGAACTGTGTTCGCCTGTTATGGTTCACCGGAATTTCGGGCGGGCGACCAATGGTCGCCCCTACAGAATATAAGAAAAATTCATTGTTTTCAATCATAAAATTCTGTTATCAAATTTTTGTTAAAGAAATTTATTCAGGTCATTGAGCATACCACTTGATTTAAGAGTTTCCCAGACTGAAAAAAGCTTCATGAATTTAACCGCCTTGTCAGCCCGTTCCTGTTTTTCAGCACTAAGATGCGGCTTTAAAGCCATAATAAGTTCTGCGTCCTTATCAGATTTTGCAGCCGACATAATTTCCTGAATTTTAAATATCATGCCAAAATCAAATCCGATATCATTGTTATTGTTATTATTGTTATTGCTGTTATTATTGTTTCTGCTGTCAGGAGAAGGCTGTTCCGGCGGAGCTGATGAAGCGGAGAGCATATCAGCAAGTTCCTTTATCTGCTGCATACTCTCCTCATCAGACAGCATTTCCTGAATCCTTCCCATTACATCATCCATAAGAATCTACCTTTTTTCATTTGCCGCCGGTCAGTTTTTTATAAAGCTCCTGAGCCTGAGGCGTAGTCATCATTTTTTCGATAAGTTTCGGATTATTCATAACCTGACGGAATTTCCCCGCCTCCTCATTGTTCATATTATTAAGAGCCGCATCAAACTGACCTTTTTCAAGCTGAGATTTAAGAACATCAGACGGAACATTAAGTTTTCTGCTTACAACACTCAGCAAAGCATCAAGATTGCGTGGGTTTATATTCTGATTCAAAGCGTTCTCCCCTTTCATATCAGATTTTTTTATCAGGCAATAAAGCCTCATATTGATTTTTATATTGTATTTGATTAAAGTTTATGATATAATTGATTAAAATAGACTTTTTTAAGGAGGTTTTTTATGAGAATTATTGTAATGTCTGATTCCCACGGAAATTATTATCCTGTCAAAGAAATCATGCAGCGTAATCTTGCCGCTGATATGTTCATACATCTCGGTGACGGCGAAAGAGAATTTGACGAAGCGGCAAAAGAATTATCCCTCTGCAATACATATCATGTCAAAGGCAACTGCGATTTCGGAAGCATGAGTCCTGATATGCTCTGTATAAATCTTGAATACGGTCACAGACTTATTGCCGCCCATGGTCATAATCAGTATGTTAATTTCACACTTGACAATCTCAAAAAAGCTGCGGCAGAAAATAATGCAGATATTATATTATATGGTCATACTCATGAAAGATTCTGCAAATATGAAGACGGACTCTATATTATGAATCCGGGAAGTGCTTCATGTCCAAGAGATGGTCTTGATGCATCATACGGCTATATTGATGTAACTGAAAAGGGCATACTTGCAAATGTATTGTCAATAAGACGCTGAAATACTTCCCTTCTTACAATATATGTTCCGGTACTGAAAATGTGAATAAAAAAGGAGGATTATAATTCCAATGAAGAAAACCAAAAAAAGCGAAAAAATCTCACCTCTTGCATCAAAACAAAAAGAAAAATATATTTCAGCATTTGTAATAGCATTTATTGCATTTGCAGTAGTTCTTCTGCCTCTTACAATATATACAGGCGGATATTTCATATATTACGGCGATTTCAATTCACAGCAGATGCCTTTTTACTATCATGCACATGAAATGGTGAAAAACGGCGATTTTTTCTGGGACTGGGGAACTGATTTGGGTTCAAATTTCATAGGCTCATATTCATTCTATCTGTTTTTCAGTCCGTTTTTCTGGCTGACATTCTTTCTCAAACAGGAATATCTGATGTATGCAATGTCAGTACTTTTATGCCTTAAATATGCTGTTGCCTCGCTCACGGCATATATCTATATACGGAAATTCGTGAAAAACACCGACTGTGCATTAATCGGAGCATTACTCTATGCATTTTCAGGATTCCAGTCATATAATGTATTCTTCAATCATTTTCATGATGTAACAGCATTTTTCCCGTTGCTTCTCTGTGCATTTGAGGACAGAATAAATAAAAACAGACGTGGAGTATTTGTTCTGGCAGTCGCATTTATGGCATCTCTTAATTACTTCTTCTTTACCGGTCAGGTTGCATTCGGAATAATATATCTTATTATGAGATGTTCAAGCGATGATTTTAAAATTGATGCAAAAAAATATGGTTCAATAATAATTGAAGCTGTTCTCGGCGGAATGATAGCCTGTGTTGCACTTCTCCCGTCTGCACTTGCAATATCAGACAATTCGAGAGTTTCAAGCGGATTATTCGGAATGGATCTTGTTGCATATGATGACAATACAAGATTATGGAGAATTATACAGAGCTTCTTTATGATACCTGATGCTCCTGCACGTCCTAACCTTTTCGACAGCGAACACGCAAAATGGGCTTCAATAGCCGGTTATCTCCCGCTTTTCTCAATGGCAGGCGTTATAACATTCATGAAAAACAAACGCAGTCACTGGGCTTCAAAAACAATATTCATCTGCATAATCTGTGCATTTATTCCGGTACTCAATTCAATGTTTTATCTTTTCAACGGCTCATATTATGCAAGATGGTACTATATGCCGATACTTATAATGGCAATGATGACTGCACAGACTCTTGAAGACAGTGAAGCCGATATGAAACAGGGACTTAAAGTATGCACCTCATTCCTTATTGTATTCGGAGTTATTTCAGTTCTTCCGACTATTAAGGACGATGAAACAAAATGGTTCAGTTTTGCTTCAAATCCTGCATATTTCTATATAACACTCGGAGTTACGCTTGTATGCCTTCTCTATGCATACAGGATATCAAAGCTTAAAAATGAAGGCAGACCATATCAGAAACACGCTGTTATCGCAACAGCAACAGCCTGTGCATTATGTACGGCAGTAACGGTATATTTCGGGGTTTCAATAGGCCCTTATCCTGATGAATATATCAATGCAACTTTCAAGGCTGAAAAATTTGAACTTGATGATACATCTGAAAATTCTGAAAACAGCTTCTGGAGAGCTGATATGAGTGAAGACCATGACAATTATCCTATGTTCTGGGGATATTCATCAATGAGAACTTTCCACAGCATTGTTCCGGCTTCAATAATGGATTTCTACAGTGAAATTGGAATAACCCGTGATGTTGCTTCAAGAGCACCGACAGATTCATATACTTTAAGAGGACTTTTTTCAGTCAGATACTTCTTCAACTGGAATGACGGTTCAGATGGTTCTACTGAATCTCCTGTAAAGGGATTCACATATCTTAAATCCCAGAATGGTTTTGATGTATATGAAAATCAGTATTTCATACCTATGGGCTTTACCTATGATTACTATATATCAGAATCAGATGCAAAGGCTATATCATTTGATGCAGACAGGGAAAAACTTCTTATAAAAGCAGTTGTTCTTGATGATAAATATGATGCTTCATCAGTTTCACTCACAAAGATATCTGATGTCAATGTAAGTGAAGATGATTATTATGCTGAATGTGAAAAACGTGCCGAATCATCATGCTATAGCTTTGAATATGATTCTAAGGGATTTACTGCAAAAACTAATCTTGAAAATGAAACTCTTGTATTTTTCAGTGTTCCTTACGACAAGGGCTGGACTGCTACTGTAAACGGAGTTGAAGCTGAAATAGTAAAGGCAAACTATGGATTTATGGCTGTCAAGGGTGAAATCGGTGAAAATATAATCAAATTCACATATGTACCTGATGGTCTTGAAATCGGTGCAGTAATTTCAGCTGTTGGCATTGTTCTTTTCATAGTATATATGGCTGTATCCGCAAATATGGATAAAAAAGCAGCTGCCAAAGCCAGAAAAAAGAAAAAAGCTGCAAAGGCAAAGAAAAAACAGATTGCTGAATCAACAGAAAATTCTGTTGAACAGCCTGACAACACTGCTGAAAACAACATTGAACAGCCTGATAACAATAATGAAAAAAAGTCTGACGGCAACACCACTGAACAGCCTGATAATACTGATGAAAACAGCATTGAACAGTCTGACAGCAACACAGATAATAACAACGATGAACAGCCTGAAAGTGCTGAACAGAAAGAAATCGAAAGATTCATGAAAGGCTATACAAGTGTTGTCAATATCAAAAAATCTGCTGAGGATTTTAAAAATAACAAGCTTTTTGAAGATATAGAAAATGATGAAAAAGATGACAAGGAGGAACAGTAATTATGCATCTTAAAGAAGAATGTATCAGTTCAAAGGAAATTTTCAACGGAAAGATTTTTAAAATAAAAGTTGATGATGTAAAACTCGAAAACGGCAAAACCTCCATAAGAGAGGTTGTTCACCATAACGGAGGAGTATGTATTCTCCCTCTTACAGATAAAAATGAAGTCATATTTGTAAAACAGTTCAGATATCCTTATATGGAAACAGTTCTTGAACTCCCTGCCGGAAAGCTTGAAGCCGGTGAAGAACATTACAGTGCCGGAAAACGTGAACTTCTTGAAGAAACAGGCTGTACCTGCAAAAAATATCAGTATCTCGGAAAGCTTTATCCAAGTCCGGGATATGTTGATGAAATAATTCATCTCTATCTCGCTCAGGAACTTGAATTTTCAGAACAGCATCTTGATGATGATGAATTTCTTGATATAATAAAAATTCCTCTGGAAAAAGCCGTTGAAATGGTCATGTCCGGAGAAATATATGATTCCAAAACTCAGGTATGCATACTCAAAACATATATCAGCATGAAAAAGGGCAGTTATTAAAAACTGCCCATATCCTCATCTGCTTCAGACAGTGCGATATATTTATTATATGCATCAAGTATTTCATTTTCAATAAATTCTCTTGCCTGCGGTGATATCGGGTGTACTATATCCCTGAAAATGCCTGTTTCATCTTTGCGGCTCGGCATTGCTACGAAAAGACGTTCATCGCCCTTTACTATCTTTATGTCATGAATTGCTATCATGTCATCAAGAGTAATTGAGATTACTGCTCTGAGGCGACCTTCTGTTATAATTTTTCGGATTTTAATATCTGTTATTTCCATAATGACCTCCCTTTACATCTTAAAAAATTAAAGATGTAAACTGAAAATTTTTATTTGTAAGAGTATTATTAGCTCTTATGGATAAAATATACAATAAAATTTTATAGATTGGACTGATTTTTTTGGATAAAAATATTCTCAACGGCAAAAAGCATATTCATTTTATCGGAATAGGCGGTTCAGGAATGTATCCTCTCGCACAGATTCTCCATTCTCAGGGTTATTATCTTACCGGCTCGGATAACAATGAAACTGAAACTCTTGAAGCAGTAAGAAAAATGGGTATTCCTGTATTCATGGGACAGAGGGCAGAAAATATTGAAGGTGCTGATATGATAGTCCATACAGCTGCAATTATGGCTGATAATCCTGAACTTATCGCCGCAAAGGCAAGCGGTGTGCCTGTGCTTGAAAGAAGCGAACTCCTCGGAATAGTTACAAGCTGGTATGACAATGCAATATGCGTTTCAGGAACTCATGGAAAAACTACTACAACTTCAATGATAACACAGATTCTCTGCACTGAAAAAATTGATATATCCGCAGTTATCGGCGGAAAGCTCCCATGCATAAACGGAAGCGGAATTGCCGGAAAAAGTGATATAATGGTATGCGAATCATGCGAATTTGTAGATACTTTTCTCAAACTGTATCCGGATATAGCTGTTATTCTTAATGTTGATGCAGACCATCTCGATTATTTCGGAACTCTTGACAATATTATAACTTCATTCGGAAAATTTGCTGCCAAGGCTTCAAAGGCTCTTATTATAAACGGTGATGATAAAAATACTCTTGAAGCCGTAAAACGTGCCGGCAATGCAGATGAAAAAGATATAGTAGTATTCGGTTATCAGGAAAGCTTTGACTATTATCCTGTAAATATCGAAAAAATCAATGGCATACAGACAAAATTTACTTTAATGCATAAGGGTGAAGCTCTTGCAGATATAACTCTCAATGTTCCGGGTGAACATAATATAATCAATGCTGTAGCCGCCGCTGCTGCTGCTCATTATGTCGGAGCATCTGCTGAATCAATACAGAAAGGTCTTTATGATTTCAGAGGTGCTAAAAGAAGATTTGAAATAATCGGCAAGGAAAAAGGCATAACTATTGCTGATGATTACGCTCATCATCCGGCAGAACTCACTGTTACCCTTGAAGCTGCAATGCAGATGGGCTACAATAAGGTATGGGCAGTGTTCCAGCCATTCACATATTCAAGAACATCAATACTGCTTGATGACTTTGCAAAGGCTCTTTCTATACCTGATATGGCAGTTCTTACCGATATCATGGGTTCAAGAGAAAAAAACACCTATGATATTTATTCATCTGACCTTGCTGAAAAGATTGAAAACTGTATATGCTTTGAACAGAATAAAATAGAATCTCCTGAAAGAAAACAGCAGAATTTTGAACAGGTCCGCGATTATATCTGTGAAAATGCTTCAGATGGTGACCTTGTTATAACTCTTGGCTGTGGTGATGTATATAAGGTTGCTAAAATGATTTACAAAAAGCTTAAACAGGAGCAGAATAATGGAATTGGATAAAATTGATACCCAGATTGTCAATACTCTGATTGAATACAGCAATTCAAATATATCTCCTTCAATGAGGGAAATTCAGAAAAATACAGACTGTCAGTCACTTTCAACTATTCATAAACACTGCAATTCACTTGCTGAAAAAGGTATTATTGAAAAAAATGATAATCAGAAAAGAACTATTAAATTAGCTAAAACCAAATCCAGAATTATTCCGCTTGTAAACTTTGAAAAATACTGTAAAAACTTTCTGGATATGGATTGTATCCTTGGATTTATAAGCTGGACTCCTGACAGAGATGAATATGAATATCCTCTTTTTGCAGTTAAAGCTACTGATGATTATAATGATATAATTCATAAAAATGATATTGTCATCGCTGAAAATACTTTTAAAGACGGAAAAGATTATTACATCGAAGAAAAACAGAATAAACTTTATTTTACAGATAAGCACAGTCTTAAATGTATAGGCAGAATTATTTCAGTTATAAAATATATGTAATCAAAAAACGCAGATTTATTTTTTTAAATCTGCGTTTTTAATGGAAAGTACTTGCATATATTTCAATATCATGGTATAATACATATAGTCCATCTCTTTTACACTTTAATGCACAAAACCGAATAGAAAATATAACCTTTTTTTATAATAATATTAAATTATCCTGTAAAGCTATTGCAAAATTTTTCAATAAGGTATATAATTATAATTACAGACAATATATATTACAGGAGGAATGTTAAAATGGAAGAAATCTACTTTGAGCTTATGGGCAAAAGAAGATACAGCGTATTTGCAGAAGAAATTTCAGGAACAACTGTTTATGGTATCGGAATTTCAGAAAATGAATACGCTTATGTGGTTCAGGATTTTACATCTGTAAAAGAAACTGCAATCGAATTTGTTGAAAAGCTTATCGAAGGATACGTCTCACCTGTCCATGTTTATGACATTGCACAGGATTACATCAGCTGATAAAATTTAAAAAGCATAAACATGGAAACAGTTCATCATAAAGATGAAGTTCCGGATATGCTTAACATCAAATTTTATCAAATAAAAATCTCTCTGCTAAAAAAAGCAGAGAGAATTTTTTTTTATTTATTAAATTCTATCCCCTGTGAAAATACGCCGGCAATTTTTTCACCTGAATCATCAGTATAGCATCTGACTTTTATAATATATTTTCCTGATGGAATATTTTTAAATATATATGATGATTTGTCAGTTGAAGCCGATTTGAAATATTTATCGTCAGATGTAAAGATAAATGCTGAACAGCCGTCTGCATTCTGAGGCTTAATCCATGATATCTGCAAATCATTTTCAATTTTTTCAACTCTGATATCAGATTTTTCAGGCGGTTCAGGAACACGATAAACTGCTGACGGTTCAGAAAAACAGCTGAAAATTCTGCTGCCGCTTCCTGTTACCATAAATGACTGAACGGTTATACTATACTTTTTATTGTATTCAAGGTCATAAAGCATATATCCGCAGGCTGAAACATAATGAGATGAAATATTGTTTTCCGAATCAGAAACATTGACAATATAACCATCAGCATCAGATATTCTGTTCCATGTAATTTTTACCCCATGATTTACAGGAGCTGTTTTTATATTTTCAGGAGTCTGCATACATGGCACTGAACGTACAGGAGCTGAAAATTCACCGAATATTCTGTCATCATTTTCACCTGTAAAGGCTCTTATCTTAAACAGATACGGAATACCCTTCTGCAAGTTCTTTATAACATGAGAATTTTTTCTTGCAACGGTCGCACGGACAAATTTCTTATGCGTTGTATGAATAAATATTGAATATCCGTCAGCATTTTTTACTGAATCCCATTTGAGAATTATATTTCCGTTTTCAGATATTGCAGTGAAATTCTGAGGAACAGGCAGAGCATTGACTATTTTTATTATTTGTGAAAAATACTTGTTGCCGTTCAAGCTGATACAGCAGTATATATAATAAAATCTGCTGTTACTGTATGTGTCAGAGCTTATCATAAATACTGAACTGTTACTGTTTTCAGCCGGTTTTCCGCAATATTGCGGAATATCTGATATAAACCACTGATAACTGATATCTCCAGTAAAATCAGATGGTATTTTAACTTCAGCTGAAACAGGATTTTCAGCATCTGTAATCATATGACTGCCAAAAAAGTTTATATACGGGATTTCATCAGCAAATGTCATAATGCTTTCAAATTCAATCCTTGTATTTTCTGACAAAAGCAAAGAATTAACTTCACGCTGAGCATAACTATCACTGCCGTTTAAAAGCATTTCAGATACAGCACGTTCATGAATATCCGCAAGATTGTTTATTCTTGAAATTTTAAGGATATCCTGAAGCTGTTTGCTGTTGTTTTTGTTATAGCAGATAAGCTTTTCAGTTTTTATAAATTCTCCGGCTTTAAGGAGAAGTGAAACAAGTTCAGGTGAATCAGGTGAAAATATTTTATCGGATATATTATTTTCAATTAAAAATTCTTTTTTCCATATAAACTGTGATATATATGATTCAGGCTGATTTTTGGAGTATATAATCCTTATATTGTCAGCAAAAGGCTTTTCAGATGGTCTGTCTGTATCTGATACAGAACTGTTTCCACAGCAGCATACGCTGTTATCTGCATATAAAAGGAGAGTCCGGGCAGCGTTGTATGAAGCAAACGGATTATTTTCATCAAGTATCATGATAAATGAATTTTCTGCGGCATTAACTGCATCATTTATATTGTCAAAACATCTGTATTTATCATAGTTACGCATATTGCTGTCAGAGATAATTATTTCCTTGTTTGAGGCAGTCTGGCTTACAGCTGAAACAAGAGTTCTGTGGAAAAGCTTTGAATTGTCACGCCTGTTTATGATAATTGAAATACCTTTACCGGATTCTTTTTTATATCTGTCTGAAAGTTTCTGATAAAACGGTGAAAATTCAGCAAGCTTTATAAATTCATCTGTATAATGCCATGGGGCAAGTTTTTCACTGAAACTCATTATATCAGGATTTTTGCAGGCGGAATTTATTTCAGATGAAAGATGCTGAGGAAGATATTCCGCAAAATCCGGATATGAAGAAACTATATCCGCAGGAGCATTCCATGAAAAAGGAAGTTTCATTATATCATTGCTTAAAAACTTATTAAAACAGTGAACTGAACAGTTATAGATAAATTCCCTTCGATTTTTTATTTCAAAGGCAGAAAAACCAATAATATTTGCTTTATCAAGCTTTTCAATATCAAATACTGCACAGTCGGTATTGAACAGCCTGCCTGTGCTGATAAATTCATCGCTGAAAAGCTTTTTCATTTCAGCCTCCGGACGACAGCCTGCATATATTGTGAAATCAGTTATAAGAGGTGTGGCTGCTATTGCTTTTCCATGGAGATTCATATTGCAAAGACTTCTTATATCATTGCGTATAAATGAGTTATAGCTTATGCAGACAGCTTTTTTATAATTTCTGAATACTTCCGGTATAAAGAGCCTGTATAATTCACAGCCTGAAATATCTGTGTTTCCGATTCCCCATGCGGATATAAGAGGCTGTATATCAATAAATCTCAGTGAAACATTGTCATATTCATCACAAAGACTCTTTATCTGTTCAGATTTTACCGGTTCAGGAATTTCAGTTATAACATTGATATCATAACTGCTGTCAGGATTGATATTTTTAAGCAAAGATATGAGAGTAACTGAAAAAATCTCATATTTATCATAAGGCAGAGGAAATACTATACATACCTTATCATCATACAAAGGGACAGGAAAGCTGAAACTGCTGATAATTTCAGGAAATACCGGACGCATAACAGCTGATGATTTATACTGAACCGTTTTTTCAGACAATTCAGCGGTATGAATAATGATATTTTCTGAATACTGACCCTTGTATATTTTGCCGTCCTCATTTTTGTCAGCACGGATACGCAGCTGATATGAGGTATCAGGCTGTAAATCAAGTATTCTCTGCTGTGAGCTGTTTATGGCGGCTATGCATAAAGCCGGAGAATTTATATCATTGCAGATTTTATATTCAACGGTATAGAATGCATCATTTATATCATTCCATTTAAGGTCTATAAAATCAGTTCCGGCAATATAATTTATACCTGAAACTATACCGATACCGGTTTTTACGCATACTGAACCGCTCCATGCACTTTTTCTGACAGAACCGCCTGTTTCTGAAACTGCACGGACTGAACATATATACTGACGGTTTTCAGAAAGCTGTGATACTGATTTGAAATTATCCTCCGAAAAGACAGTTTTTGAATTATTTCCTGAAACATCATCAATTCTTATTTCATAGAATGAAGCTGAACTGATTCTGTTCCATTCAAAAGATATTTTCTGAATACCTGCAAAAGCCCTGAAATCTGAAACTGCCGGAATACCTGAAGTACAGGCGGATATTTCGGATTCAATACCTTCTGTTATAATATTTCCTGAACAGAATCTTGGCGTTACGGTGAATTTGTAATATCTGTCATTATCAGTGTTGTTGAATTTTATGCATGAATCTGCTGAAACAAGTGAATACAGAGAGTTCATGTTCTCATCATATACATTTATTCTGTAATCATATGCATTGTTCATCTTATCCCATAAAACACATATCTGACCATCATTTTCGCTGAATGACCTGAGATTTTCTATGCATACCTGATTTTCAGATGTTTTATCAGAAATATCAACTGATGTAAAGCAGTTTGTTTCAACCATATTTTTAATATCTTTAATCTGCTGATAAAGATTATTTATTTCATCATTTGCGGCTTTAAGCTTTTCATTCTGTTTTTTAAGCATATCAATCTCACTTTTAAGAGCAGATATTTCAGAAAGACAGTCAGTTCCCCTGTCAGAACCGATATTTCTGAATATTATCTCCTCATAGAAATCAGAATTTCTTGCATATTTCCAGAAAACCTCCGCAAAATTGCTGCGTGGTGAATGCCATGGTTTAAGACCGCCTGTATAATGGATTATATTATGATTTTCAATAAGATTTTCATATCTTTCACTGTAAAGACTTATCAGTTTTTCGCTGTAAGTACCAGCAAACTGATGATGCCACTGGAAATTCCATATATCAGATATGAATTTTATATTCCCCATGCATACTATGCTTAAAACGTCCTGGTCAGGGCAGGCATAACTGTTCCTTAAAGCGAGTGCTGAAAAGAATTTATCCTTTATTTTCTGTGATATGAATTTTTTGCAGTCAATTACAAGAACTCCTGAATTGATATACTCATTTACAGGGATGTGCAGAGTATTTTCAAGATATTTAGCCATACGGTTATTTACAAAGTTATTGCACGCTCCGATAACATTTCCGTCAAGCTGAATCCTGTAAAGTCTTGCTATATCCTCCTCAAGCACAAGGTCACAGTCGATATAGACCGCTTTTTTATACTGTGTGAGTATTTCAGGAATAAGCACTCTGTAATACATTTCAACTGAATAATGGGCACAGGTAAACAGATTATCGCTTATACAGCCGCTTATATCTATGCAGGTAACTGAAAGATTGGCAGTAAATATTCCCTCAAGACGTGATATCATATTTTTATCAAGACCGCTGTGGAATACATATATATCATAAAAATTATTTATCAGTGAATTTTCAATTATAGACTGGACTGTTACTGCAAGATATGGTGCATAATTATCATTTGCAGACAGAACAACCGGTATTACATTCTTATATTTTGATATTTTTTTATTTTTTTCAGTAAAATCCTTTATATCGCTGCATGAATTTCTTAAAAGCGGAACATCTCCGAAAGGAGATTCATTATAATAGTAAAGCCACTCATCAGCAAGCGGAACATCAAAGAATTTCCATGGTTTTTCCCTTGATGAAAAATGTATTACAGCTGCATCATGATAAATTTCGCTTATATTGCTGTATGAGCTGCAGAAAACCTCATTAAGTCTTGAAAAGGTATATTTTTTCATTGAACGTACAAGATTGAGATAAAGCACATTATATCTGAGAGGCAGCTGAAGAATATTCCCTTCAAATGCAATATTGAGAATATTCTGGTCCATAAGCGGATATTCCTCGAACTGTTTTTTTGTTTTAAGGAGCTTGTCAGTAATATTTTCTTCACGCATTTTTTTAAGATTCATAAGCATTACGCCGGAATTGAAATATTCCGTACCAAATCCGAGCGTAATATGCGGCTTTTCATAGAGAACCTGCGGAATATCCCTTACAGCTGCGGCATATTTATTGTCAAGTTCATATGAATATAGTGAAGAAAGGTCACTTTTTATTATTATATCGCCGTCAAGGTATATAATTTTATCATACTGAGGTATAAGTTCAGACAAATCAAACTTAAAAAGAGCTGCCGGAGTTGCTACAACAAATCTTGAATCTGCATTTTTATAAAATTCAGCATATTTTGCTGTATCGGCAGTTATAATTGTTACATTTGCAGTATCTGAGCTGAAACTATTGAAAATTTCCTTGCTTTTGTCTGATAATCCGGCTGTAACAACAAATATTTCATAGAATGTTTCAGGCAGTTTGTTCATAAGCATTGAAGTTATCGCAACGCTTGTCTGCATGACATATCCGTCATCGCATATGAATGCGACAGGAATTTTACAGTTTGTCATTTTATAAAAATCTCCTTTCATCATTTATGAAAAATACTGCGGATTTTTCTCGGTACTGAGGTAAGAGCCATTCCAAGACGATGTGAAAATGCATTTCTGGTACATTCAAGAGTACTCTGACATAAGGCAAGTTCATTTTTAACGTTTTGTTTTTCTCTGTCGGCGGCGGCAAGCTTTGAATTAAGTTTATTATTTTCTTCTTTGATTTCTGAATATTTTTCTTTCATATCATCGAGTTCAATCTGAATTTTTTTATATTTTTCTTCTGCTTCGATTTTTTCTTCATATTTTACTCTGAGTCTGTTGAACTGGTCGGTCATTCGGTTAAGTTCTCCGGATATATTTTTCATTTCCTGAATTTTTTCTTCAAGTTTTATATTTTTTTCGCTATATATATTGATTTCTTCCTGATTTTTTTCATATCTGAGTCTTAAAGCATTGTTTTCCTTTTCAATTTCAGAAATTTTTGAAATAAAGTCCTCTATTTCTGAAGATTTTTTCTTTGAAATTTCAACTGTTCTGTCATATTTATCTTTAAGTTCATCATATTCAGCAGCTTTCTTTTCAAATGCTTTATTTTTTATAAGGCATATATTATATTCTTTTCTTGTTTCAAGTATAAGCTTTTCAAGCAGACGGTTATTGTTTTTTGAGATATCACAGGCATTTGAATATGCTTCAAGTATGGATTTTACAAGTGAACTGCTGTCTGAACCTGTAAGACTATATATATCATCAGCAAATGAATCGTTAAGCAGACTGAAAATATTTCTGTTCCATATATCAAGGCTGTTTTTCTTTGTGTATTCAAGCATTGAAACAAAGGAATCCATAAGCATTGCGGCAGTTTTTTCATCATTTATTCTTAAATCTGATTTTTCACATACACATACTGTTTCATTTCCTGAATATATTTTTTCTGCCCGGTGCATTATTTTTATAAGGAATGAGTAATCATCAAACATACCTGAATATTTCATACTGATACTACTGTCAGCTATAAATTTTCTGCTTATAATAAGTCCGCAGAGAGCGTTCTGTGAATAGCTTCCGTCAAATATACTGTAATCTTTGTTATTTTCGTCAGCAAGTTCTGTAATTCCGTTTTCCTGATAAATAATTTTTCCCTGATACACATCTGCTGAATGTGCAGAAATATCCGTATACATTTCAGCACAAACGCACCTGCTGTAAAATCTTGTATTTTCATTGAGGAACATTATATATTCGCCATGAGCCTGATTAACAGCCTTATTGTATGCTTCGCTGAAATCATCAGAAAGATTTATAATACTGATACGCCTGTCCAGACGGTGCATATTTGTAAGTACTGCAAGAGAATCATCTGATGAACCAAAATTTATACAGATTATCTCAATTTCAGGCAGACTCTGGCTTATAATGCTGTCAAGCCTTGTATTTATTTCAGCTTCATTGTTGCATACAGGAACGATAACTGTAATTTTCGGATTAAGGTATACAGTATTCTCCTTGTAATGCAGTTCATAGTATTCATTTCTGATATCAGCTTTTAATTTTTCAAGTTCTGAACTGCTTATTGAGAGTTTATCGGAAATTTTATCCTTATCAGCCTGATATTCATTCTTTATCTGATTTATATATTCATTTGTATTTTCAGTACGCTGACGCAGTGAATGCATAAGTATCTCCATATCAGCAATTTTTTTGCTGCTGATACGGTTCTTTTCATTGAAATCAAGCTGTTTCTGGCTGAGAACATCTCTGTTCCATGCAAGTTTATCAAAAAGATATGCTGAAATATCATTTTTCTGTATGCGTTCATATTCAGCAAATGCTTTTTTATCATAGAAATATCCCTTAGTATGATTTGAAATGCCGAGCTTTTTAAAGCCCTCCTGTTTAAGCATTGTATAAAGAGTATTAAAGGCTTCTCCTGATTTGAGCGAATTAAGATTATAGATACAGCCTTTAAGTGCAGAATTTACAAAGCTGCGTTCAAGCTCCGGATATAAGCCGGTTTCAATGAGTTTATCCTGCAAGGCACAGAATGCCTTATAAAAATCAAGCGGTGCAATATGGTTTGTAGCCTGACTGCTGTTGTCTGACTGTCTTCTGTATGTTACAAGAGGTCTTTGTATTTTTGTTATTCTTGATGCACAGGCAAGAGCTGTACAGGTGAAAAGCAAATCATTTGTTCTGAAAAGAGGCTGGAAAAGAATATTATTCCTCTGTATAAAGCTTCTTCTGAACATTTTGTTCCATGGCCAGTTCTGGAATGCATTGAAGATATAACGCTTCATATCCTGATATGAAAATACGTCCTTTTTAGGAACATATTCATTTCTGAATCCGATTTCACAGTATGAAGTCACACCTGTATCATTATCATATGCATTTACCTGATAAACTGCTATATCAGCCTTTGTCTGCTGCATTTTTCTGTAAGCGGTTTCAAGCATATCATATTCAAAGAAATCATCGCCATCAAGGAATGAAAGGCATTCACCCTTTGCAATTGCAAGACCTTTGTTTCTTGCAGCACCTGCACCCTGATTTTTCTGTGTAAGGACTATAAATCTGTTATCTTTTGCAGCATATTCCTGAACTATTGCAAGAGTATTGTCAGTTGAACCATCATCAATGCATATTATTTCTATATCTGAAAGTGACTGTCTTACAATGCTGTCAAGAGCCTGTCTTATATATTTTTCAATATTATATACCGGAACTATTACAGATACTGACGGATTATCAGTATTTGTGCCTTCTGATGTGGATTTTCCGAAATTATAGTCCTGTCTGCCGGATTTCATTCGTTCATCAAAATCATTCATATAGAA
>DJFA01000082.1 GCA_002431975.1 Ruminococcus sp. UBA5884 | reverse complement strand
CCAATGGTCGCCCCTACAAATAATAATCATCGAATTTGCGTTAAAAAAAGCTGATAAGAGTAAAGCAAAATAAAAAAATTATGCAGGGGCGGTCAATGGTCGCCCCCGCAAATTCATAACAATAAAAAAGCGGTCATTGATAAAATAATCAATGACCGCAGTTATTTTTATATAAATCAGATAACTCTTACCTTGATTACGCCGTCAACAGCATTGATTTCAGAAATAACTGAATCTGATACTGCATCGCACTGAGCATCAATCATTGTATATGCATAATCTTTCTTTGATTTATTAAGCATATTTTCAATATTCACGCCATTGTTTCCGAAAATAGCTGTTATCTGGGAAATAATTGACGGAACATTTTTATGTATAATGCAGACTTTCTTTCCTGTTGCATTCATTGAAGCGTTAGGAAGATTTACACTGTTTGTGATGTTGCCGTTTTCGATATAGTCGATAAGTTCATTGGCAGCCATAACAGCACAGTTGTCTTCACTTTCAGGAGTTGATGCTCCAAGGTGAGGAATTGCAACAATACCGTCAACACCGATTGTATTTGCATTCGGGAAGTCAGTAACATATCTTGCAACTTTTTTGTTTTCGATTGCAGCGATAATGTCAGCATCATTAACGAGTTCGCCTCTTGCAAAGTTAAGGATTCTTACGCCGTCCTTCATCTTTGCGATAGCTTCAGCATTTACAAAGCCCTTTGTATCAGCATTGCATGGAACATGGATTGAAATATAGTCAGCTTCAGCGTAAACAGCGTCATTTGAATTTACAACCTTTACAGCCGGATTGAGTCTGAGAGCGGCATTTACTGACATGAACGGGTCAACACCAACTACTTTCATGCCGATAGCAAGAGCAGCATTTGCAACCAGACAGCCTATAGCTCCAAGACCGATTATTCCAAGAGTTTTTCCCTGAATTTCAGGGCCTACGAACTGTGATTTGCCTTTTTCAACAGCTTTAGGAGCATTTTCGTCACCTTTAAGAGTTTTTACCCAGTCCATAGCACCGGCAATATTTCTTGATGCAAGGAGAAGACCAGCGATAACGAGTTCCTTTACAGCATTTGCATTAGCACCAGGAGTATTGAAAACGCATATACCCATTTCTGCACATTTGTCAACAGGGATATTGTTTACACCTGCACCGGCTCTTGCAATAGCGAGGAGATTTGAACCGAAAGCCATATCATGCATAGCAGCTGAACGAACCATTATAGCGTCCGGATTTTCAAAACTGTCAGCAACTGCATAGATATCCTTGTTGAATATATCAGTTCCGCAGGCTGCAATTTTATTTAATGTCTGAATATTGTACATTGGAAAGCCCTCCGTTTATTATATATTTACAATTAATTTTAACATAGCTGTGTTTAATTGTCAAGTGTTTCAAAATATCAGCCTGAAACGCCGTCACAGGAGATATTTTTATCATTATCGACAGTGATTTCAATGCAGTGACCTGCAAAGTAGTCCGGCTTGCAGATGAAATATATTTCCATGTCGCTGCTTCCGTCCTCCTCAAAGTTAATAAGGAGTTCAGAGAGTCTGAGGCTCATACAGAAATCATCATCTGAAAGGGGGAGAGAAACTGAAGAACCGTCTTCAAGGAGATAGCAGCCGTTTTCAAGGCGTTCAGCGTCCTGAATCCAGAATTCCGCAGATTCCGTCATATTGTTGTCAAGGATTGCCTGTTCTATTACATGACGTTTTCTGTTTACCCATTCAAGAGTTTTTGAGATTCTGTCCTTATAGTCATCAATATTGTAATCATCATCGATATTAATATTTATGCCGATATTTACGGATTTAAAACCCCATATATCATACTGAGTTTCAAAGTCATAATATTTTCCTTCATTTAAGTTCATAAAGAACACTCCTGAATAAAACAACTGACAGAAGTAAAAAGCTCCTGTCAGTCAGATGTTATATTTTTAGATTACATCAGGCATTTTCAGCTTCAAATTTTTTCATAAATTCAACAAGCTTTTCAACGCCTTCAATAGGCATAGCATTGTAGATAGAAGCTCTCATGCCGCCTACTGAACGGTGACCCTTAATATTGATGAAGCCGGCTTTTTTAGCTTCAGCAACGAATTTAGCATCAAGTTCATCATTTCCTGTAACGAAAGGAACATTCATAAGAGAACGGTCTTTGCCCTGAACGGTAGGCTTGAACATTGCAGAACTGTCGAGGAAATCATAGATAATCTTTGCTTTCTTTTCGTTGAGTTCCTTCATAGCTTCAAGGCCGCCCTTATCCTGAATCCATTCAAGAACGAGCTTGAGGATATATATTCCGTATGTAGGAGGAGTATTGTACATTGAGCCGTTGTCTGCATGAGTTTTATAATCGAACATTGTAGGAGTACCTTCTTTGGCATTGCCGATAAGGTCTTCACGGATTATAACTACAGTAAGACCGGCAGGACCCATGTTTTTCTGAGCACCTGCATAGATAACGCCGTATTTTGAAACGTCAACAGGTTCAGAAAGAATGCATGATGAAAGGTCAGCAACAAGCGGAACATTGCCTGTGTCAGGAAGTTCAGCCCATCTTGTGCCGTAGATAGTGTTGTTCTGGCAGATATGGAAATAGTCTGCTGTAGGATTGAATTTTGATTTGTCAAGTTCAGGGATATATGAGAAAGTCTTATCCTTTGAAGAAGCAATTACATTGCAGTTTTCAGCTCCGCAGAGCTTTGCAGCTTCCTGATAAGCCTTGTTTGCCCACTGACCTGTAATAACGAAATCAGCCTTGCCTGTCTTGTTCATAAGGTTGAGAGGAATCATGGCAAACTGAGATGATGCACCGCCCTGAAGGAAAAGAACCTTATAGTTGTCAGGGATTGACATAGTTTTTCTCAGAAGTGCTTCACACTCATCGATAATAGCCTTATATTCTTTTGAACGGTGGGACATTTCCATAACGGACTGACCGCTGTCACCGTATTCAAGCATTTCGTCTGCTGCCTTTTTAAGTACAGCTTCCGGAAGAGTAGCAGGACCTGCACTGAAATTATAAACTCTGCTCATTTTGAAAAACCTCCAACAAAAGTAAATAAATTTTTTAAGTATATGATAATATTATATGCTATTTTTTCTGATAAGTCAACAATTCAGCCGAATTTTTTACATATCATCGCTGTAATTGAGTTCTATTCCTGTAACCATTGTATTTTCAAACTGCAATGATATATAATGTGAAGGATTTTCAGTATCTTCAAGATAAACGGTGAACACGTCTGCTGAAAGTGACTGCATTGTGAGTTCATCTGAAGAAATTCCGAAAGCTTCAGCTGCATCAAAGGAAGAGCTGCCGATTGTTATTCCGTTTACAGAAATCTGAACAGGCGGTTCAGTTGAGAGTATATGCTGATATGAAATGAATGATACAGGGGTATTTTCATTGACCTGAGCAGACGGTGCGTCAAAAGCAGCACAGAGATTTCCGTCACCGTTCATTGCAATAGTAGTGTTTTCTGTCATATCAAATGAATATGAATTTGTATCATCATTGATAAGATTGTATATTTCAGGGAGAGCCGCCGGCATAAGTACGGGACTGCCGTTTATTTTTACATCAGCGTCAGCCATTTTGTATTCATAGTATGCACTGTCTTCTGAAATATCAGTATCATCATAATCAGTGTCATCATAACTGATATCATCATAATCAGTATCATCATAGTAGTCATAATCAGGAGTTGAAAATGCTGATTCATAGTCCCAGCCGAGTTTATCAAAAATACCCTTTATGAAATTTTCAGAAGCTTCATAATCATCAAAATCATTGATATCCACTGATTTGTCAGGAATTGCGGCAGCTTCAGGATTTTTTATAATTGAATAGTCCATTGAAATATCAGCGTATTCAGGAATATCAAGAGTAATTTTCTGAATATCATTTTCTGCGGAAAGTACAAGCTTTATTTCTGAAAGTGAGTCATCAATGCTGCTTAAATCCATTGAGAGAGTGCCGCTTGCAAGTTTCTTTTCATCATCTTCAAATTTAAGGTTTTCAAAGCCTATACTTAAATCTGTATCCTCAGACGGGTCAAAGATATTGCATACACCTGTATATGTATTGTCTGATTCGGAAGCAGTAATAGTTAATCCTGTATCCTCATCATCTTCATTTACAATAAATTCAATGCCATAATTGTTTCCGTCCTTTGCAACGCTGTATCCGAAAGTCATATCATCATCTGATATTTCATGGCCTCTTACAGTGCCTTCAGCATCAACAAGTACAGAAACTGTTATATAGTTTTCATCGCTGTCTGTTTCCAAATCGGATTTGAGGTCGTCAATAGTTTCATTGATTGCTGAAACATAGTCAGTTGTTTCAGCATATTCAATTTCCTCATATGCTTCTATATATGAATCATATATATTTTTAAGTTCCTCATCATCTCTCATATCTTCGAGGAATGAGATTGCTATTTCGTCAAGTTTTTTATCTGAAAGTTCAATGCAGATTTTGTTGTATTTGTAAGCAACGCCGGCAGAATCGCCTTCTGCACCTTTTTCTATTGATATTTCGCAGCCTTCAAGACCTGAAATCAAAGCGTCACCGTATTTGTTAAGGATATTTTCAACCTGTTCAGGAGTAGCTCTTTCATATGTGAACATGGTTGTCAGAGCACTGAAATCATAATAGGATAAATCATCATCGTCCATTTTCAGAAAATCATCTGAAAGACCAGGGATTTTCAGAAACATTTCATTTGCAGCGGTATCAATAATTGCTGAAATATCAGCAACAGCAGTATCATTTATGCTTACAGTGATATCTTCAGAAATAACGTTCTTGCTGAAAACTCCCTTTATGCCAAGACCGGCATTGTTTATTTCCATTCCGTCATCAATTTCATACGCTTCATCAAGGACGGCTGAAAGGTTTATATCAGCTCCGAGAGTATCAGCCTGATAGTAGTCATATGTTTTCTTATAGTTTTCAGCTATTTTCTGTGACATATCCCTGAGATTTTCGGTTTCAACGGTTGAAAAATAGTCTGACGGTTTCATGACAGCCATTCTTACAGTATTTTTTACTGCCGGAACGAATATGTATGAAGCAGCTGCACCGGCTGCAATTACAACGGCACAGACTCCTGCAATTATTGCAGCGGATTTGCCTTTTCTGGTTTCAGAACCGCTTATCTGCATATAATTTTCGTTATTCATTTATTAATCCTCCTGTATAAATATATAAATTCCCAACCCTTTTTTATAGATAATACTAACTTTAATTATATACTAATATATTGAATTTGGCAATACGCTGATTGTAAAAATTTTTAATTTTTTTGTCGCCTGAAAAATTGGTTGAAGAGGTGTAATGTCATTTTTTACAGATTTCATTGCATTTATATAGATATTATTCACAAATATATTGATGGTATCAAAAAAATTATTGATAAATCAGCTTAAATATGATACAATCAATGTATAAATTTTTATAGGAGGCGTTTGATGTGTTTAACTCATCAGCAAAAAAAATGTGTGCTGCTGTAATGGCTTTTGCTACAGCTGTTACTGCTCTCACAAATATTCCTGTTTCATTTGCTTCAGCAGATGCAGCAGAAAAATACGAATTTGAAGACGGTGTTATCACCGGTACAAGTACCACTGTCATGACAGATGAAAAAGGCTTCTCAGGTACAGGATATGTTTACCTTAAAGATGCCGGCGATACTATATCAGTTGATGTTGAAGTTCCTTCAACAGGTATGTATGATATAACAATTGCTTACAATCTCCCGACAGACAGCGGTTCAAAAACTCAGAATATCTATATTAATGATGTAAATCAGGGTCAGATAGTATTCTCTCCTAACGACCAGTTCAGTGAAAAGAGTATCGGTACTTTCAAGCTTACTGAAGGCAAGAATACTATTAAAATCGAATCAAGCTGGGGCTGGACAATGTTCGATTACCTTTCAGTAAAGGAAGCCGTTCTCCCTGAACTTTCAGCTTCATCAAAGCTTTCAGATGCTCAGGCTACTGATTCTGCAAAGCGTCTTATGAGCTATCTTGCTGATACATACGGCAACAAAATTATTTCAGGTCAGCAGGAGTATTATGGAACATCAAGAGATGACGAATTTAATTACATAGAACAGATTTCAGGCAAGCTCCCTGCAATCCGTGGATTTGACTTTGGTGAAACCTGCCCTCTCTATGCATGGGATGCAGGCACTTCCTCAAGAATGATTGCATGGGCTGAAAAAGGCGGTATCGTTACTGCAAGCTGGCATATAAACGTTCCGACAACAATGGCAAACTATACTCTCGGCTCAACTATGTCTTTCGACCAGACTACATATTCAGAAAAAACTGATTTCGTTACTGCAAATGTTATGGTTGAAGGAACTGTTGAACATGATTACTTCCTCCTTGCTGTTGATAACCTCGCAAAGGAACTCCAGAAAGTTCAGGACGCTGATGTTCCTGTTCTTTTCAGACCTTTCCATGAAGCAGAGGGTAACGGCGGCGTAAACGGCGAAGGTGCATGGTTCTGGTGGTCAAAGGAAGGTGCTGAAACTTATAAGGAACTTTATAAGTACCTCTATAATATCCTTACTGAAGAATATGGACTCCATAACCTTATCTGGGAATTCAACAGCTATGTTTATGACAACTCATATGCATGGTATCCGGGTTCAGACTATGTTGATATAGTAGGTTATGACAAGTATAACGCTCATAACTGGAATACAGGAACTACAGCTCCTAATACAAGTGCTATTTCAGGAATATTCTATTCACTCGTTGATATGTACGGCAGCGACAAGAAGCCTATAGCAATGATGGAAAATGATACTATTCCTTCAGTCGAAAACCTTGTTGATGAAAAAGCCGGCTGGCTCTATTTCTGCCCATGGTACGGCGAACATCTCATGGATACAAACTATAATACAAAGGAATCACTTGAGGCAATCTATAAGAGCGACTATGTAATTACTCTTGATGAACTTCCTGACCTCAAGACTTATCCTATCAGCGGCAAAGAAGAACCTGTTACAACTACAACTGAAACAACTTCTGAATCAGTTGAACCTCCTACAGGTGTGACTTATAAAGAGGCTACAGTTATCGCAACTTCTGATAATACAATTGCTGTTGAATTTGAAGACGGCGAAAATGTAAAGATAGATATTCCTGCCGGATTTGAAGATGTTGCAAAAGACCTCGCTGCCGGCGACTACATCAGAGTTGGATATCATGATATTTCAGACCTTACAAAGCCTGTTGAAATAGAAAAGCTTGAAGTACCAATGACTACAACTGAAACATCAACATCAGAAACAATTGAAACAACTGTTTCTGAAACTAAAATTATTAATCCGCAGCTGATATTCAAGACAGGTACTGTTACTGAAATCAAGAAATCAACTATTATAGTTGAATTTGATGACGGTGTAACTGCTGAAATATTCACTCCTCAGGAATCATACAAAGAACTCCTTGCAGACCTTAAAACAGGTGATGTGATAACTGCTACATATATAAATACTGACGACCTTTCAAATCCTGTCAATATAAAAAAGATAAGCGGCTCTGAAACTACAGAAGGCACTACAGGTTCAGGAATCGGCACAGCTACTCTCCTCGGAGATGTTACCTGCGATGGTGATATTGATGTAAGAGATGTTACTCGCCTCAATCAGTATATCGTAAAGATGGCTGACCTCTCAGAAGAAGCTCTTGCAAATTCTGACGTTATCGCAGACGGAACAGTTGACCTCAAAGACCTTGGTCAGCTTAAAAAATTCCTCATCAAAGTTATTGATAAGTTTTAATCATTGAAATAATTACCGGCATACGGAAACATTAATCCGTATGCCGTTTTTTGTATGGGCGAATTTGCGTTAAA
>DJFA01000004.1:1480-6193 GCA_002431975.1 Ruminococcus sp. UBA5884 | reverse complement strand
TTCTTCTCTACTACTGAAAGTGCTGTTCTGTTCCCTGAATTCGTTTCACGAGCTGTAAAACAGGGCATGGCTGACTCTATCCTTGACAGAATTGTTGCTGTAAAAACAGTTTCTTCTTCACGCATATACAGAGGCTTTGCCGTTTCTGACGGCACATCTGCCTACAGCACTGTGACAACTCAGGGAAATTCTCTCCCTGTAACATCAATTACTGAAGATTCATCTACTATCGTTCTTGACAAAATAGGCAGACTCGTTTCAACCTCATATGAGGCTCTTATGAATCAGTCAATTGACGCTTATGCTGTTACTCTCAGAGCTATCGGCAAAAAACTTGCCAATGCAATAGTCGGCAAGGCTGTTACTACCCTTAAAACCGGTGTTACTGCTTCTTCTATAAGCGGTTCTTCTCTTGCATACAGTGATATAACTGCTCTTTATGGCTCATTCTCTGATTTTGGCATGGACGTTCTTCTTGCTGCTCCGTCCGTTGCTGCTTCTATACTCTCAATGTCTGCAATGCAGGACTGTACATATGATGAAAATGGTATAGTTCACTTCCCGTTCGGTACTTCCATGATTGCTTCTTCTCAGGTGGCAAGCGATACAATTATTGGCATTGACTCTGAATATGCTCTTGAACTTATCTCAAACTCTGATATCGTTCTTGAAACTGACAAGCTTATTGACAAACAGCTTGACTATGTTTCTGTTTCAATATGCATCGGCTTCAAAAAACTTATGGCTGACGCTGTAAAGGTTCTCAGCCTTACAAAAAGCTGATTGAATTTTAACGCTTAAACCAATGCCAATTCGATAAAATTTTCCATATAGAATTGGCGTTAAATTATTATCGTAGGGGCGACCATTGGTCGCCCGATAAGGTATGCTGTAACCCTGACGGGCGACCAATGGTCGCCCCTACACAAAAAGGAGATTATCTTTTTATGCTCGAAAAACTTAACAGATTTACAAGACGTGAACATACTGAAGATGAAGTATATATCTTCGATGTTATTCTCTGCGACAATGATGTTGACAGGGATTATGAAGCCTTTTCAGACAATGCTCTTGAAAAACTCAGAGAACTCTTTATCGGCAAAACCGGCATATTCGACCACAATCCTAAAGGCTCAAACCAGACTGCAAGAATCTTCGATACTGAAATAATTACTGTTCCGGACAGAATCAACTCATACGGCAGACCTTACAAACAGCTTAAAGCTTCCGCCTATATGGTCAGAACCGCTGCAAACAGCGACCTTATCAAGGAAATTGACGGCGGAATAAAAAAAGAAGTAAGCATATCCTGTTCAGCTAAAAAATCTGTATGCTCAATCTGCAAAAAAGAAAACTGTATCCATGTAAAAGGCAGAAAATATGGCTCGGAACTCTGTTTCCACACTCTTGATGATATCACTGATGCTTATGAATGGAGCTTTGTTGCTGTTCCGGCTCAGGTAAATGCCGGCGTTACAAAATATTTCGGAAATGACAGCTCTGAACTTATAAATGAACTCAATCAGAAAAATCAGATAATAAATACTCTTTATGATGACCTTAAACGTGATGTTATAAGACTCTGTTACCTGAATAATTCTGCTTCTGCGTCAAAGGCTCTTGAAAAAGCTGTTGAAAAAATGGATATCTCTGAACTTTCAGAATTCAAACGCTCGCTTATAAGCGAAAATAAATCAAAATCTTCTCCTCAGCTCGCAAATATAAAAACTGAATCCGTTTCAGATTTTAAACTCAGGGAGGCAAAATAATATGAATATCGAAAAAATTACCGGTCTTTTCACTCTCTTTTCAGGTGAAACTGATGTGAAAAAATATATGCCGCTTATAAATTCCGCTGTATGCGATGTGCTGCCAAAACTCAGAAAAGATGCTGACCTCACTGATGACAGACTCGCTTTTCTCTGTGCGGCAATTGCTAACCTCAGATATATGCAGATTCTCGCCCAGAAAGACAAGCTTACCTATACATACGCCGGAACTGTCGCTTCACACGACAACAGCGAACAGAAATTCCAGCTTGCAAGAAATCTTGTTCATGATTACTGGCTCAATATCCCTGATTTACTCGCAGACAACGAATTTATATTCATGCAGGCTTGAAAAAAGGAGCTGATAGAAAATGACTTTATCCTCTCTTATCAGCGATATCATCTCTCTTTTAAAAACAAATGGCAGCTGGAATGTATCAAGGAGTTTTCCTGATTCCTTTGCTTCACAGGATTATCCGTTTATCATTGCAGACACTGAATCAGTAAAAATTTATCATGAACTCTCCTTATGCGATATAAAAATCAGAATATCCGCATTTTCCCCCTCATCTGACGGATTTTTTCAGGAATTTGAAAATATCGCTTTCAATACTGTTTCAGGTCTTAATTTCAATATAACGGAAATCAATGTTTCTCCGCCGCAGTTCAGTAAAAAATACAATCTCTTTGAAACATATCTGACTTTTTCAGTTTCAGGAACATATGAAGGGGTGGAAACAACAGATGACAATTGATATTCTTAAAAATTCATCAGATTCAATAACTATCGGCTCAAAACAGTTTGCCGTCAGGTCTTACAAAATAGAACATTCAAAAAATACTGCAAAACAGTTCACTGTTTCAGGAAATACAAAGCTCGTTTCAAAAGGCATCAATCCTGTTATACTCATAATTGATTCAGATTCAAAATTCAATGACAGCACAGTTATTCCTGTCCTTGAAACGGCTCTTTCATCGGCTTCACAGAATGATTTCCAGATAAGCGGTCTTTCATTTTCGGATATGATACTTTACGGATATTCAGCTGAAAAGGATAAAAATGGATTTATATGCAATATCAGCATGACATTCATGTCCTTGTCAGCAATTGAGGAGCTGACCGCTGATGAGTAATACAGTAACTGTTTCATTGAAGGATATAAACGGAAATCAGTACAGCTTCAGCGATATATTAAGCCTTAAAATCCAGAAAGAATATTTTACTCCGTATACAACCGCTTCCGTATCTCTTTCATGCAGCCAGACTTCCGCCGAATACAGCGAAATATCCGTATATATAGATAATCACTGCGTTCATTACGGCCTTATCGACACATCGGATTACTGCATAAAATCTTCCGGCACAATCCTCAGCATAACATCAAAAAGTTTTTCATCACTTCTCATACAGAATCAGCCCATTCCCGGAATGATGTACAATACCTCTCTCAACAGCCTTATGGAAAGCTTTATCGATATCCCTCATGTCACCCATGAGGACAACAGCACGGTACAGAATTACATATTCCTTAAAGATAATGCAAACCTATGGGACGCTGTTGTCAATATAAGCTATAAAATATCCGGAATATATCCGTTTGTAAGGGATAACAACAATATAAGGATAACTGCTGTTTCAGCTCCTGCAAATTTCACATACAGCAATGATATAATACTAAGTAAAGGCGTATGCCTTGACTATACAAAAATAATCAGCAATTATCATATGCAGGATATTGACGGGAATTATGACACATACAGCCTCAGCAATCCGGCTGCCTCCGCAAGAAACATAGTCCGCCACAAACAGATTGCCCTTGACAGGCAGTACCTCAATGAACCTGAACAGAGTATGCAGAACAAACTCTCATACAGCATGAGAGGGCATTGTGCCGAATATATCGAATATTCAGGATTCAGCGGAGAGGATATCAATGATACATACAATACAAACAAAAAAATTGACAGAATAATCATAAGCGGCAGTTCTGAAGGCATAAAAACAAAAATATACAGCTATAAAAGCGGTCAGTCATGACCGCTTTTTTTCTGTTCCATATGGAACATACAGGATAAACCTGATATTATGCTTTACAATGTATTTCTGATATGATATAATATGTATGTTAATCAGAAAGGAAGTATCTGAATGACATCAGTAAAAACTCTGAGAACTATGGAAATAGAACCGGACAGGTCACAGCCGAGAAAGGATTTTGATGAGGATTCAATAGCAAGCCTTGCTGAATCAATTATACAATTCGGTGTCATACAGCCTGTAATAGTCAAAAAAATGGATAACGGCTCATACCGCATAGTAGCCGGCGAACGCCGCTGGAGAGCCGCAATGCTCGCCGGAATTGAGGAAATTCCCGTTATAATCAGCGATTTTTCAGAAAAACAATCAAGACAAATTAGTCTTATCGAAAATATCCAGCGTGAAAATCTCAATCCGATAGAGGAAGCCCTCGGTTACAGAGAACTTGCCGACAAATATAATATGACTCAGGAAAATATCGCTGCAATTTCAGGACGTTCACGTCCGGCTGTTGCAAATCTTTTAAGAATGCTTTCAATGCCTGATGAAATACAGCAGCTTATAAAAGATGGCAGAATATCAACCGGTCAGGCAAAACTTCTGCTTTCATGCGATGATAAACAGATAATGAAAGAACTTGCCTTTAAGTGTGCTGAGGAAGGACTTACTGTAAAACAGCTTGAAAGACTTGTAAAACAGTCACTTAAAGCTCCGAAATCCACAAAAAGAACTGACAGCTACTTTAAAGAAATGGAACTCAGTCTTAAAGATATGCTCTGCCGTAATGTAAGTATAAAATCAGATTCAAAGGGAAAAGGTACTCTGATACTTGAGTTTTATGACAGAGATGACTTGTCAGCCATAGCAGAAAAACTCACTCAGGCTGAAAAATAAGTTTTTTAAAAA
>DJFA01000004.1:0-1372 GCA_002431975.1 Ruminococcus sp. UBA5884 | reverse complement strand
GATGCTGTAAAAGCAGCTCTTAAAACAAGAAATGCCGATTATGATGAATATATCGACAGCATTCTTGAAATCGATGCAGAAAGAAGAAAAATTTCAACCGAAACCGATAATCTCAAGGCTCAGCAGAATAAAGTATCAAAACAGATTCCTGCAATGAAGAAAAACGGCGAGGATACAACTGCTGTAATGGCTGAAATGAAAGCTATTGCTGAAAAAATCAAACAGGAAGACGCTAAAATATCAGAACTTGAAGCAAAACAGAAAAATCTTCTGCTTTCAGTTCCTAATATTCCGTCAGAAACAACTCCGATAGGAAAAGATGATTCTGAAAACGTTGAAATAAGAAAATTCAGCGAACCTACAAAATTTGACTTTGAACCGAAAGCTCACTGGGATATAGGCAAAAGCCTCGGAATACTCGACCCTGATACTGCTGCAAAGGTAACAGGAGCAAGATTCCATTTCTATAAAGGTCTTGGAGCAAAGCTTGAAAGAAGCATTATCAGCTATTTCCTCAATACTCATACAGAACACGGATATACTGAAATACTCCCTCCGTTTATGGTAAACAGAGCTTCAATGACAGGTACAGGTCAGCTTCCTAAATTTGAAGAAGATGCATATAAGCTTGTAAGTGCAGAGGATAACAAGGATAATGATTACTTCCTTATCCCTACAGCAGAAGTTCCTGTTACCAATATGCACAGAGATGAAATTCTTGCAGGCGACAGACTTCCTATAAAATATTGTGCATATTCAGCCTGTTTCCGTGCTGAAGCCGGTTCTGCCGGACGTGATACAAGAGGTCTTATCCGTCAGCACCAGTTCAACAAAGTTGAGCTTGTAAAATTCACAACTCCTGAAACATCATTTGATGAACTCGAAAAGCTTACAAATGATGCAGAAAGAGTTCTTCAGGGACTCGGACTCCCATACAGAGTAGTGGCTCTCAGCACAGGAGATATCGGTTTTTCAAGTGCAAAGACATATGATATAGAAGTATGGATGCCTTCATACGGAAGATATGTTGAAATATCAAGCTGTTCAAACTTCCTTGACTATCAGGCAAGACGTGCAGGAATCAGATATAAAAATTCACCAAAGGACAAGGCACAGTTTGTACATACTCTCAACGGTTCAGGAGTTGCAGTTGGCAGAACAGTTGCAGCTATTCTTGAAAATTATCAGAATGCAGACGGTACAGTAACAGTTCCTGAAGCACTCCGCCCATATATGGGTACTGATATCATCAAGTAATCCGTAAGAATATTTTTCAGAGGTCACTTTCTCTGCAAAGTGACCTTTTTAATTTAACGCAAATTCGACATAAAAATTTTATAATTGAAAATAAAGAATTTTTCGTTTATTCTGT
>DJFA01000087.1:18242-21479 GCA_002431975.1 Ruminococcus sp. UBA5884 | reverse complement strand
GAGCTTGAAAACTTCTCATATACATCAAAATCTGTACAGTGCGGCGGCTGTACAGCACACTGCAGCCTCAATGTCATAACATTTGATGACGGAAGACGATTCATTTCCGGAAACAAGTGCGAAAAGGGAGCAGGAATAAAAACAAAAGGCAGCCAGTTATGCCTTTACAAGTACAAATATCAGCGTATACTCAGCTATGGAGAGGAAAAAATCAGCAGTCCTAAGGCAAGAGTAGGCATACCTCTTGTACTCGGTTTCTATGAACAGCTTCCTTTCTGGAAAACATTTTTCAATACTCTCGGAATGGAAATAGTTCTCTCTGAAGAAAGCACAAGAAAAACATATTTCAAGGGTCAGCACACAATTCCTTCAGATACAGTATGCTATCCGGCAAAGCTTGCCCACGGTCATATACAGAGTCTGCTCGAAAAAAATCCTGACTTCATATTCTATCCCTGCATGAGCTACAATATTGACGAAGGAGAAAGCGACAATCATTACAATTGTCCTGTAGTAGCCTATTATCCGGAGCTTTTAAAGGCGAATATTTCAGAACTGAATTCAGAAAACTTTATAAGCCCATATATAGACCTCAATAACAGAAAACACGTTTCAAAGGTTCTTGCTGATTCTCTTTCAAAATACAGAATAACTGCAAAACAGGCTCTTGATGCCGTAAACAAAGGATTTGAAAGCCTTGAAAGCTATCACAGGGATATACAGGAAAAAGGTCAGGAGATAATTGCAGAAGCCAGAAAAAACAATCAGAAAATAATTGTTCTTGCCGGCAGACCGTACCATATTGATGAGGAAATCAACCATGGAATGCATAAACTTATAACAGGTCTTGGAATGGCTGTCATAACAGAGGACAGCATCGCTCATCTCGGACATCTGCCTGAACTCGGAGTTCTTAATCAGTGGACATATCATTCAAGACTTTATAAAGCCGCACAGTATGTGACTACACAGCCTGATATGCAGCTTGTACAGCTTGTATCATTCGGCTGCGGAATAGATGCCATAACTACAGATGAAGTCCGCAGCATACTTGAAAACAACGGAAAACTCTATACACAGATAAAAATAGATGAGATAAACAACCTTGGTGCAGCAAAGATAAGACTCAGAAGCCTTGTCGCTGCAATGGGTGATTAGAAAGGGGAGTGGATTATGCCTGATTATGCAGTATTTACTCCTGAAATGAAGAAAACTCATACCATACTCATTCCTGATATGCTGCCTGTGCATTTCAGCATACTTGTCGGAATTTTCAGAAGCTACGGCTATAATGTCGAACTGCTCAGGACTTCAACAAGAGAAGTTATTGATGAAGGTCTTAAAAACGTCCATAATGACACCTGTTATCCTGCACTGCTGGTAATAGGTCAGTTCATTGAAGCTCTCAAAAGCGGACGGTATGACCCTGACAGGACCGCTCTGCTGATAACACAGACAGGCGGCGGCTGCCGTGCCTCAAATTATATACATCTGCTCAGAAAGGCACTTAAAAATACATTTCCGCAGGTTCCCGTAATATCTCTCAATTTCAGCGGACTTGAAAAAAACAACGGCTTTAAAATGACTGCTCCGATGCTTATAAAATTCGTATACGCCGTTCTCTATGCTGATTTGCTTATGAGTCTTTACAATCAGTGCAAGCCTTATGAAATCAATAAAAATGATTCCGACAGAATGCGTGACAGCTGGCAGCAGCGGCTTATAAAAAGCTTTGACAACAGCAGCTTCCTCAGCACATCAAAAAATTACAGAGATATGCTTGATGATTTTGCTTCAATAAAGCGTACAGATGAAAAAAAGATAAAAGTCGGCATAGTAGGAGAAATATATGTAAAATATTCTCCTCTTGCAAACAATCATCTTGAGGAATTTCTGCTTGGCGAGGGCTGTGAGCCGGTTGTTCCTGCACTGCTTGATTTCTGTCTTTACTGTATACAGAATACAATCAATGACTATGACCTGTACGGCGGCTCACTTAAAACCAGGCTTATATACAGTTTTGTCTATAAAATCGCCTATGGCAAACAAAAAGAAGTCATCAATGCAGTAAAAAAGCATGGTGTTTTTGCACCTCCTCATGATTTTGAAAAAATGAAGGAAAATGCAGACAAATACATTCACAAGGGCGTTAAAATGGGTGAAGGCTGGCTTATTCCGGCTGAAATGGCTGAACTTGCTGAAACAGGAACTCAGAATATCGTATGTGCCCAGCCGTTCGGCTGCCTGCCGAATCATATAGTTGCAAAAGGCGTGGCAAGAACAATAAAGAATGCATTTCCTGATGCAAATATAGTAGCGGTTGATTATGATGCAAGTTCATCAAAAGTCAATCAGGAAAACAGAATAAAACTTATGATTGCAAATGCAAAAAAAGCATAGCAGCAAACTGAATAACACAAATTCGAGGGATTATTTCTGTAGGGGCGAACTGTGTTCGCCCGCCCGGTTTACAGTATACCACAATGGGCAACCGATGATAGCCCTTACAGATTATGAAGAAAATTTTATATTTTCAAATATAAAATTACGCCAATTTGATGGATTGTCTATGTAGGGGCTACCATTGGTCGCCCGCCCAGTTTACCAGAATTTCGAGCGGGCGAACACAGTTCGCCCCTACAGATTATGAAGAAAATTTTATATTTTCAATCATAAGAAAGGAGTTTCAGAATGATGATGAATACAAGAGATTATGCACTGTCTGTATTTAATTCACTTTCAGAAAGTCAGCTTATGGACTTTCTGAGGTTTTTTGCTGATGATAATACATTAGCAAGAATTGAAAGTGATTTAATAGCTTCCGGAGCTGAAAGAAAACGTTACAGCAGCTTCAAAGAACTGCTTCAGGAAATTGAGGACGAAGAAGATGATGATGAATAATAAGCCAAAGTATCAGATTGAACGAACTGCAATATTTAAAAAAGACTTGAAAAAGGCTAAAAAACGTGGCTTAGACCTTGAATTGCTGGATGATGTTGTAACAACTATTCAAAATGGAGAAGTATTGCCTGAAAAGAACAAAGACCATGCATTAACAGGAAACTGGACAGGGCATAGAGAATGCCACATACAGCCTGACTGGCTGCTTGTTTATCGTATCATTGAAGATACCTTGATATTGTCACTTGTTCGTACAGGTACTCACAGCGATTTAAATTTTTGATTGGCTTTAACGCCAATTTGATGGATTGTGTATGTAGGGGCGACCATTGGTCG
>DJFA01000087.1:15453-18122 GCA_002431975.1 Ruminococcus sp. UBA5884 | reverse complement strand
TTGTTGTCGAATTGGCGTTAATACAAATCAGAAACGAAAAATCCGGTCAAATCTGACCGGATTTTTTCAGTATGGCATATTTTCAATTTTGCTTATCAAATCGCCATATTCATCGCTGTAAGCATCTTTTATGCTTTTAACGGCATTTTTAAGTTCAGCTTTCTGTTTTTCAGTAGGAGTTATTATTATACAGCCGCTTTCTTCAGCGATTTTAAGCGACTGCTGTTCATATTCATTCCACAGCTGAATTTGTTTTTCAGTTGATTTCAAGGCACACTGTTTTATTATTTCCTGATAATCCTCAGGAAGACTGTCCATAGTTGATTTTGAGGCAGCTATTATTTCAGGGACTCTTGAATGTTCATCAGCAAGGAAATACTTTGCAGCCTTGTAATGCTGAGTTGATACATAAGACGGAATATTATTTTCGGCACCATCTATTTTTGATGTAAGCAGAGCAGAGTATACATCTTCAAAATTTATAGTAACAGCATCTGCTCCGAGAGCCTCTATTGTATCTCTGAGTATCGGTGAATCCTGAGTACGTATTTTAAGACCTTTTATGCTGTCAAGACCGTTTTCAAGAGATACAGAGCTGTAAAAGCTTCTGCTTCCGGCAGTATACCAGCAAAGCCCGACCATATTGTTTTCAGCAAGCTTTTCACAGCTTAAAAGGCTGTCGCCTATACTGCCCTTTAAAACATTCCACATCTGGGTGTCATTTTCATAAAGATACGGCAGACTCAGAACATTAAGTTCAGGAGCATAGCTGTCAAGCAGTGAAACGGGAGCTCTTACAAAATCTATGCCGCCGAGCTTCAGCTGTTCAATAGTTGAAGCTTCATCGCCAAGGGCACAGTCATGATAGCAGATGATTTTTATTTTCCCATTTGTTTCCTTTTCAACAAGTTCTGCAAAATAGTCACAGGCTTTTGATGTAGGATAATCGGCTTCATGATTGTTTGCAAGACGCAGAACAGTATAATTGTTCTGCTGTTTTTCAGGAATATAGATGAAATCGCTTACAGAACAGGCTGTACAGAATATTGCTGAAAGAACCGGAATCAGCAGTCTTGAAAAAATTTTTTTCATATATCAGTACTCCTTACTATTGATGGTTCCATATATATCTTGAAATTGTTTCTTCCGCTTTCCTTTACATCATAAAGGACTTCATCAGCGTGTTCATATATTGTTTTAAGGTCATCACCCATAAATACAGGACATACGCCTACACTTATTGAGATATGATGAATCATTCCCTTGAAAATGAACTGCTTGTTCATTATCTGACAGAGATTTGAGGCTTTCTGATGAATGAAATGGAGATTCGGAGCATCGCTTATAAATCCGACAAATTCATCACCGCCCCATCTTCCTGCAAAGCCACAGTCAGCAAGTACATTGCTTAAGCTGTATGCAAGAGATTTAAGCACTTCATCGCCGCCCTGATGACCGAGAGTATCATTTACTGATTTGAAATTATCAACATCAATTACAAACAATGCACCAAGAGAGTCTTCAGTAAAAATATCTATAGTTTCACGCACATTATTTTCAAAAGCATTTCTGTTGAAGATATTTGTAAGATTGTCATAGTTGGCTTTCTGAAAAAGAATCTCATTCTGACGTTTTTCAGAAGAAAGCTCCTTTGCAACGGTTTCATATTTTTTCTGTTCATTGATAAGTTCCTGAGCCATTTTAAGATTCTGTTCAGAGGTTTCAAACATATTTTTAAGATTATTCTTCATATGGTTGAACATAAAGATAAGATTTGATATTTCATTTTTATGTTTCTGTTCCGGCACAGCTATATCCTCAACATCAAAGTTTCCGAGAGCAATTTCCTTTGACTGTGCGGATATCTGAAGCACAGGCTGGACAATATGCCTTGTTATCAGATATATGATATATGATATCATAAGCAGTATTACAACAAGAGCAGAAAACTGCATCACAAAAGAAACAGTCATCTTGCTTTTAAAATTTTTATAATATGATTCATTTTCTGTAAAGCTCATGTTGAGAAGCTGATTTATATAGCTGTCTATATATTCCGAATCAGCCTGATATGTATTGTAGTATTCAGTAAGTGAAGCTGTCCTGTCAGCTGAAAGGGCAAGGGAATTTATATGGCTTATATAGATTTCATAGCTCTGGCTTATGGAATGCAGCAGAGCATGCTGTTCATCATCTCTCAGATAGATATTGTCAGACTGCATTTTTTCTATTGACTTACTGATTTCATTTTTTTCAATATTGAATTCAAGCAGGTCATCTTCACTGCCGTCCTTCCAGTAGTTTTCGATGGATTTGTTCATGCTGTCAAAGCTGTTTTTGATATTAAGCACTTCATAATATGAAGATGAATAATCATAGACCTGTTTAAAATAAGCCTCAAATGAATAAACTGAAATGAAAATCAGGGCAGCTGATATAGCAAGTATCATACCGAATGCAAGTCTGATTTTAAATTTAATAGAATTCACGCCGAACATAGCAGAATCATCATTTTTATTTTTCATTTTAAACTCCTGACCAGATAATTTTACATAATGGTATATATTATATATTTTATATAAAAAATCCGATTAAGTCAAGGGCTTTTATTGACATTTACTGATATAATGAATAATTATTTATAATATAACGCTAATTCGACATAAAAA
>DJFA01000087.1:7620-15279 GCA_002431975.1 Ruminococcus sp. UBA5884 | reverse complement strand
TCATCGAATTTGCGTTAATATTTTCAAAAAAAGAACGCTTTTTTTCAAAGCGTCCTTTCAAATAATAATATCGGATAAGTGCTGTCGTATTCCTTGATTATTTCAGGATACTTGTCAGCATAAGCAAATATTTTTTCGGCAAGTCCGTTTTTAAGGAATGCGGCAATATCTCTCAGAGGTCTTGAGTTTACAGGTTCACAGATTGAGGCAACAGCTATGACTCTCTGAGAATTAAGTTTCATTATTCTGAATGGCCATATTCTGCATTCAAATGGTTTTTCATCGCCAAGAATACAGCCTGATGAGCTGTCAAGCAGAGGACAGACAAAAAGTTCATCGCCATGAAGCTTTGGTATTCTGAATGAATAGCAGTTTCCACGCTTTACAAGATTTATATCTGGAATAATCTGAAGTATTTTTTCAGTAAGCTCCGGAGTAAATACAGGAGTTTCCCATATATCATAATTATCAAAAGCACAGCAGAGTCTGCACTGTGCACATTCTGATTTTTCAAGAAGACCGCCAAGCATATGTATATCCTCCTATGCTGTTTCTGTAATTTGTTCATATGATATGCAGATTTGTTTTGTAGGGGCGAGCGGCAAACTGCCGCCTGTAATCTATATCCGCCCATTTGTTTTATCGAAATTTAATCTGTTAACCAATGATTTTTTCATACATAAAACAAATACCGAATCAGCATTATATTAAATAATGCAAATTCGTTTTGTAGGGGCGACCATTGGTCGCCCGTTGGAGCATGCTGTAAACCGAGCGGGCTACAGATAATAAACCATTATTTTATAAAAAAATAATATATAAGACCATAAACAAAAGATGCAGCAGTTCCATAGAGTATAACAGGGCCTGCAATAGTAAATATTTTAGCTCCCACGCCCAGTATAAATCCCTCGGTCTTTGATTCAAGGGCAGACGACACAACTGCATTTGCAAAACCTGTTATCGGGACAAGAGTTCCTGCACCGGCATGTTTTGCAATCTTTTCATAGAGATTGAAGCCTGTAAGCAAAGCACTTGCAAGTATAAGAATAACTGATGTCCATGTACCGGCATCGGTCTTGTCAAAACCGTTTGATGAAAAAATACTGTTTATTATCTGACCGATAAGACAGATTAATCCTCCTGACAGAAATGCCACGGGAATATTAATCCAGCTTTTTGACTTCGGCGAAGCCTGTTTGCTCATATCATTATAGAGTTCCGGTGTAACCTTCATATAAAAATCCCTCCTGTACGATATTATCTGAAATAATCCATGATTTATTCAAATTCAATCAATGATATTTCAGGAGGATTGAAAATTCTGAATTTTCCAAGACCGCAGTTCACATACATGACAGTATTGTCTTTTCTGTATATTCCTGCACTGTATTCCGGGAAAAACTTTCTTTCAGGAGAGAGAAGACCGCCAATAAAGGGAAGTCTTATAATTCCGCCGTGAACATGACCTGAAAGCACGAGGTCAGCTCCCCAGCTTGCATATGTGTCAAAATAGAGAGGATTATGTGCAAGCAGAATGGTATATATGCCGTCATCCGGTTTAAATCCTACTGAATCAGTCATATCATTTATCCCGTATGGTTTAAGACAGCTGAATCCGCCGTTTCTGTTCCTGAAATTTTCACGCTCATAGCAAAGACCTGTTATATGAATTGTTTTACCATTGACTGATATGTCAGCGGTCTGGTTTTTCAACAATGCGGCTGTTGAATGTTGAAAAATATCCATAAGTTCCTGAAAATCGTCATTTTTCATATCGATTTCATGGTTTCCGAGAACATAATAAACGGGGCAGATTTTTTCCGAGGCATGAATCAGTGCTGTAAGGGGCTCAGCGTCCGTTTCAGAGCGGCTTACCATGTCACCGGTCATAACTATAAGGGAAGGCGAAAGGTGTCTTATACGGCTTGTCAGACGTGAATTCAGCTGTCCGAATTTTTTCCTGTGCAGGTCGGACAGCTGAACTATTTTTATCCCCCGGAGTTCAGGACAGTTTATTTTAACTTTCCTGACAACGGGGATATTATTCCGAACCGCTTCAAAGACAATAAAAATGCACAGAAACAGAATTATCAACAGAAGCTTCATTCTTCAGCAGCTTCATCATCTTCATCATGCTCAGCCCTTGTAAAAGCGGCTACACGGCTTTCATCGCCGTTAAGACGCATAATCCTTACCCCTGCCGCATAACGGCTCATAAGGCTTATATCTGCCGCTCTGACACGGATTATTACTCCTGAATCGGAGATAAGTATTATATCATCTGTTTCATCAACGACTTTTATTCCGCAGACATCGCCCTTTTCATCAGAAACCTTGTAGTTTTTAAGACCAAGTCCGCCTCTTGACTGAACCCTGTATGCATCAAGAGGAGTACGTTTTCCGAAACCTCTGTCGCTTACAGTGAGGAGTGAAGCACCTTCACGGACTCTTGCCATGGAAACAACCTCATCGCCGTCATGCAGACGTATAGCCTTCACACCATGTGCAGAACGTGACAAAGCTCTTATATCGTCCTCGCTTATGCGGATTATCATACCTTTTCTTGTGGCAATCATAAGGTCGGCAGAACCGTCAGTCATTCTTACACCTGCGATTTCATCGCCTTCATCAAGACCTATTGCAATAAGACCCTTTTTGCGTACATTTCTGTATTCTGAAAGGTTAGTACGTTTTATCTTGCCGTTTTTTGTGACCATTGTTATATATTTTCCCGCATCAAAATCAGTGGTTTTTATCATTGCAGATATTTTTTCACCGTCTGAAAGCGGAAGCAGATTTACAATATTGACTCCTCTTGAACCCTTTGAGCCTTCCGGCACTTCATAGCATTTGAGCTTGTACATGATACCCTTGTTGCTTATGAAAAGCACGCTGTCATGTGAAGATGCAATGAACATTTCATTGACAAAGTCCTCTTCACGCTGCTTCATGCCGGAAACTCCTTTTCCGCCACGCTTCTGTGTCTTATAGACATCAACGGGAACTCTCTTGATATAGCCGATATTTGTATATGCAACAACGCAGTCCTCTTCAGGTATAAGGTCTTCAATATCGACCTCACCGCTTACTGATTCAATTGCTGTTCTTCTGTCATCGCTGTATTTTCTGCGTATTTCGCCGAGTTCGTCCCTGATTATGCCATAGATTCTGCTGTCATCTTCAAGGATTTCAGTAAGTTCATTGATTTTATCCGTAAGAACGCCGAGTTCGTCAATGAGTTTCTGACGTTCAAGACCGGTAAGCTGACCGAATCTCATCTGGACTATAGCATCAGCCTGTTCAGGTGAAAGGCCTGTTTCATGTTCGCCATGATATTCTTTCATTCCGACAAGCTCTGTTATATCCGTATCAGCAAAACGTTCCATAAGTCTGTTCTTGCCGTCAGGGATTGAGCTGCTGGAGCGGAGTATTGAAAGAACCTCATCGATAAAGTCAACAGCAAGCACAAGACCTGTAAGTATATGAGCTCTTGCCTTTGCTTTTTTAAGGTCAAAGAGAGTGCGGTTTACTATGACATCATACTGGAATTTAAGATATTCGTGAAGTATCTGTTTGAGATTGAGGAGCTTAGGCTCGCCGTTTACAATGGCAATCATTATGACTCCTACAGTTTCCTGAAGCTGAGTATATGAGAAAAGTTTATTTAAAACTATCTGAGGAATAGCGTCCTTTTTAAGTTCTATAACTATTCTCATTCCGGCTCTGTCGGATTCGTCACGGATAAAGTGAATGCCTTCTATGCGTTTTTCCTTGACATGGCTTGCAATGCTTTCGATAAGGCGTGCTTTGTTTACCATATATGGAATTTCGCTGATTATAATGCAGTTTCTGCCCTTTATTTCTTCAATTGAAGTTTTTGCCCTGAGAGTTATCTTTCCTCTGCCTGTGGCATATGAGGCTCTTATGCCTGCCTTTCCCATTATTATGCCGCCTGTCGGGAAATCAGGGCCTTTTATGCATTCCATAAGCTCGTCCATTGAGCAGTCAGGATTGTCAATCATAAGGTTTATGGCATCTGTCACCTCACCGAGATTATGCGGAGGGATATTTGTTGCCATACCGACAGCTATTCCTGTTGAGCCGTTTACAAGAATATTCGGGAATCTTGACGGAAGAACAACAGGTTCTTTAAGACGGTCGTCATAGTTTGACATATAGGGAATAGTTTCCTTGTTTATGTCAGTAAGCATTTCGACAGCCATTTTAGACATCTTTGATTCTGTATAACGGTAAGCGGCAGGCGGGTCGCCGTCTATCGAGCCGAAGTTTCCGTGACCGTCAATAAGCGGATAACGCATTGAAAAGTCCTGTGCAAGACGGACAAGTGCATCATATACAGAAGCGTCACCGTGAGGGTGATAGCTTCCGAGCACTGAACCTACAGTATCGGCACATTTACGGTAAGGCTTTTCCGGAGTCAGACCGTTTTCAAACATTGTATAGAGTATTCTCCTGTGAACCGGTTTAAGACCGTCACGGACATCAGGCAATGCTCTGGCAACGATTACTGACATTGAATACTCAAGGAAGGATTTTTTCATTTCCTTTTCTATATCAACGGGTATGATTTTTGAATTTGTATCATCGTACAAGCTGCTCACGCCTTTCTATTTCTGCTTAAAAAAATTTTTTCCGAGTTTATCCTCAAAATGCTTCTGCATTTTTAAAATTTCGTCTGGCAAGAAAGCATTTTTAGGGATTATATAAAATACGCTCTTTACGATATAGACGATAAAGAAGTCAGGTTTTTCAATTATTCTGATACTGCTGTCAAGAGGTATTCCGGTTGTCTGGATTTTCTGTTTGTCAGATGCAAAGAAATCATCGTCATCATCAGCAGCATCAGTAACAGTATCCTGTTCCTGAACCATTCCGACAGTCATAAATGTTTCATATATATCGAGCATATAGACATCATCAACGATATTTTCAACGGATTTCACAAGGTTTTTCCGGAGTTTATACGGATTATACCAGAGTGATGCCGTAAGTGCAAGACATACTGCGGCAAACAGCCAGTACATGATATTTTCCATGTCAGAAGCAAGGCAGAAAAAGTAATATCCGGCTATTCCGAGGAAAAGGACAGTCATTATCCAGTTTCTCGGATAGACATATTTTTTCTGGAATACTTTGAAGGCTGTGCCGTAAAGTGAAGACGGTATGCTGTATTTCTTTGAAATCAGCGGTATTTCATCATTATTCTTCACGCTGTCCTCCTCAGATATCAAGATTTTTTACATACCTGGCATTTTTCTCGATAAATGCACGCCTTGGAGCGACTTTGTCACCCATAAGTATGGTAAAGGTTTCATCAGCCTTTGCAGCGTCCTCCATTTCAATTTTTATGATGGTTCTGGTTTCAGGGTTCATAGTGGTTTCCCAGAGCTGTTCAGGGTCCATTTCACCAAGACCTTTGTAACGCTGGACTTCAACCTTTGAGGAATTTCCGTCAGCGGAGAGTTCTGCAATGCATCTGTCACGCTCCTCGTCAGAGAATGCATAGAGAGTTTTCTTTCCTCTGTAGACCTTGAAAAGAGGAGGCTGTGCAAGATATATGTTTCCGTTTGCAACAAGCGGCTTCATGAATCTGAAGAAAAATGTAAGGAGAAGCGTTCTTATATGAGAACCGTCAACATCGGCATCAGCCATTATGATTATCTTGCCGTAGCGGAGTTTTTCAATATTGAAATCATCGCCAAGACCTGTTCCGAGAGCGGTAACAACCGGCATAAGCTTTTCATTGCCGTATATCTTGTCAAGTCTTGATTTTTCAACATTGAGCATTTTTCCCCAGAGAGGAAGAATTGCCTGATATCTTCTGTCACGACCCATTTTTGCAGAACCGCCGGCAGAATCTCCCTCAACGATATATATTTCAGTATACTGCATATCACGCTCCGAGCAGTCAGCAAGTTTTCCGGGGAGTGAAGCTCCCTCCATGGCAGTTTTGCGTCTTGTAAGTTCTCTTGCCCTCTTTGCGGCTTCTCTTGCTTTCTGGGCAGCAACTGATTTATCGAAAATAGCTCTTGCATCAGCTGGATTTTCCTCAAGGTAATTCATAAGCTGTTCTGAAACGAGATTTTCAATAAAGGGCTTGACCTCATAGTTTCCGAGTCTTCCCTTTGTCTGACCTTCAAATTCGCAGTTTGTAAGCTTTACGGATATTATTGCGGTAAGACCTTCTCTTACATCATCACCCATAAGCTTTTCGCCGTCTTTTAAAAGGCCGAATTTCTTTCCGTATTCATTGATTACTTTTGTAAGGGCATTTTTAAAGCCTGTTTCATGAGTACCGCCGTCAATTGTATGAATATTGTTGGCAAATGAGAGTATTACCTCATTGTAGCTGTCATTGTACTGGAGAGCGATTTCAGCAGAGGAATCATCTTTTTTGCCTGACAGATATATGACTGGTGAAATGCCTTCAAGACCCTTTGTTCTGTGGATATGTTCAACGAACTGTCTTATGCCGCCCTCATAGTGGAGAGTTTCGCCCTGAATGCTGTCAGAACAGCGGCGGTCAGTAAAGACAATTTTTATTCCTGCATTGAGGAAAGCCTGTTCACGGAGTCTTTTAAGGAGAGTTTCATAATCATATGATGTAGTGGTTTCAAATATTTCCGGGTCAGCCTTGAAACGTACTGTAGTACCTGTCCTGGAAGTCTGACCGATAATTTCAATAGGCTTGCTGTATTCTCCTCTTTCAAATCTCTGGAAGTGAATATTTTTTCCGTCATTTACGGTAAGTTCAAGCCATTCAGAGAGGGCATTTACGACTGATGCACCTACACCGTGAAGACCTCCTGCGACCTTATAGCCGCCGCCGCCGAATTTTCCTCCTGCATGAAGAACGGTATACACAACGGTTGCTGCTGAAATTTTTTCGGTAGGATGAATACCTGTCGGGATACCTCTGCCGTTGTCTGAAACCTCGATAACGTCGCCCGGAAGTATATCAACCTTTATTTCGGTACAGTAACCGGCAAGAGCCTCATCAATGGCATTGTCAACTATTTCGTAGACAAGGTGATGAAGACCTCTTTCACCGGTTGAGCCGATATACATTCCCGGACGGACTCTTACTGCTTCAAGTCCTTCAAGAACCTGTATCTGATTTTCGTCATAGCTCTGGTTCACAGCCATAATCAAATCCTCCAATTCTGTATCTCATCATTCTGGGCAGCCCGTTTTCTGAGAGCTGATGCAGATATCTGAGAAATATATATAATTTCCTGATTGTTTCTGTCAGTGCAGACTATAAAGCTTTTTGGCATTTCGTATGAAACGCTTACAGTCCTGCCTGTTTCTGCCGCATGACGCAGAAAATTCTTTGTGCTTTCGCTGGTTGATGTATTTTCTATATCGAATATACCGATTATATCATCAGTACTTACTGATACATTGTTTCCAAGATGTATATACATGGAAAAATCCTTTCAATTTTTATCCCGTGCAGGTGTGAATTGTTTTAACTGAAATATTCAACAATTCAACTGTTGGAATGTTGAATTTTATTTCTGTATGGGCGACCAATGGTCGCCCGTTTTGGGTTTAACCTGCAATCTCAAACGGTTTGGTATTTAACAGAATGTTTAAATTATGGTTAAACCCTTAATTCAGCAAACTATCGTT
>DJFA01000087.1:0-7469 GCA_002431975.1 Ruminococcus sp. UBA5884 | reverse complement strand
AAAGCTGGGCAAAAACTTTTAATTCCGTTCTTACTTACTGATAACGTTTTACAAATGGGCGGATATTTAACTTTAATTAAAATTGCAGGTGGCAGCTTGCCACTTGCTGCTAACTGCATTCAAGCACGCCATTTTCCATACGGCAGCTGAATTCAGGCATTTCAGCACCGCATGATGTTGCAAAAACCTGCATATCACCGGTTATCCGGCTTACAAGCTGTTGCCTTGAGGAATCAAGTTCACTCATGACATCATCAAGCAGTATCACGGGATTTTCACCTGTTTCATTTTTCAGTATGTCAGCCTGTGCAAGCTTCATCACAAGAGCAGAGCTTTTTTTCTGTCCCTGTGAAGCATAAAGCTTTACAGGAAGCCCGTTTATTTTAAGGCTTAAATCATCACGGTGAATGCCATGCTGAGTGTATCCGAGTCTTATATCATCATTTTCGGATATTTCAAGTTTTTTTCTGTAATCTGATATCATTCTGCTGTCAGGTTTTTCAGGATACTGATAATCTTTAGGATAAATCCCTGAACGGTATGAAACAGTGAGTTCCTCACCATTTCCGGCAGCAATGCCATAGAGTTCACGGCATACCTTGTCAAGACGGCATGAATAGCTGTGTCTTGCATGGGATATAACAGCACCTGCGGCGGCAAGCTGTTCATTCCATATATCAAGTTCCTTTCTGCTGACAGTATTGTTTTTAAGCACAGCACTGCGGTGAGCGTATATAAGATTATATTTTCTGATATAGTCCATCAGTGAGGGTTTCAGCTGAGAGCAGCACATATCAAGGAAAGTTCTGCGTTTTTCAGGCATACCCTCGCACAGACTGATATCCGACGGCAGAAACGCAATGCAGCAAAACTGTTCAAATAATTTTTTTCCGCCGCTGCATGGTATTCCGTTGAGCATTATTTTTTTTTCCCTTGAGCTCCGGCAGATACGGTAATATATCTTCTGGCTTCTTAATCTGCTGCAAAATGAGAGTTCTATTTCCGCACAGCTGCTGTCAAAGCCGATACAGTCACGGTCTTTTGAGCCTCTGAAACTGCGGCAGCCGGTCATCAGCCATATAGCTTCAATAAGATTTGTCTTGCCCTGAGCATTTCTGCCGGTTATCATATTGAATTTTTCAAGAGGGTGATAAACTGTAGGGGCAAGATTTCTGAAGCCTGATACTTTAAGTTCTGTAACAAAGATTTTCAGACACCTCCGGCGGTGTTTTTCACGGTTATTGTCATATCAGGAGTTTCAACGGTATCTCCGTTGCGGAGTTTTTTTCCTCTCATGGTACAGGTTTCACCGTTTACCTTTACAGAACCGTTCTGAACGAGTTCCTTAGCCATACCGCCTGTTTCAGCAGCACCTGCGAATTTAAGCAGTGAATCCAGTTTTATAAATTCAGTTTTTATTTCAGCTGTTTCTTTTTTCATATAAAAAAATTATCCTTTCTTATTCTGACATTCAACAATTTAACTGTTGGAATGTTGAATTTTATTTCTGCAGGGGTTTTCTTAAGTTCGCTGTTATAATTTACAGACGGGTTGATATTCAACAGTTCAACTGTTAAAATGTTGAGAAATTTTTGCAGGCGGTAGTTTACCGCTAACTGCGGAGAGTAACAGGCATAAGCAGATAAGTAAAACTGTCACCCATCATAGGGAGAATTTTTATAGGTCTGTTTGAACCGTTCATCTGGAGTCTTACCTTATCAGTATCAGCAGCCTTGAGGGCTTCTATGGCAAATCTGTTGTTGAATCCGATAGTAACAGGGTTGCCATTGATATCAACAGACATTTCATCACTTATTTTTCCTACAGGAGTCTGACATGAGATAGAAAGCTGACCATCAGCAAATTCACATCTGATAGGTGATTTATTTTTTTCGCTTATAAGGAGCGTACAGCGGTCAAGAGCCTCCATAAGTTCCTTTGTCTTTATAATTATTTCAGTATTAAAGTCTGTCGGTATACTTGCTTTGTAGTTGTGGAATTCGCCGTCAAGGAGTCTTGAAAATACAAGATATCCTGATATATCGAATATTATATGTTTTCCGTTTGTATAGAATTCGCATCTGCTGTCATCATCTTTAAGAAGTCTTGCAGTTTCTGCGAGAGCCTTTGAAGGAACAACAAGACTGTATTTTTCAGTACAGTTTATTTTTTCATTTCTTACAGCAAGTCTGAAGCCGTCAAGAGCAACCATGCTGAAACTGCCTGATTCATCAATGTCAAAGAGTTCACCTGTAAGTATAGGTTTGTTGTCATTTGATGAAACAGCGTATATAGTCTGGTTTATCATGTTTTTAAGTATGTTCTGGGAAACAGAAACTGATTTTTCCCTGTCGAATGCAGGGAGTTCAGGATATTCATCAGCAGCAAGAGCAGATATATTATATTCAGTATAGCCGCAGGTAATGTTTACATTCATTTTTTCATTTATATCAATGCATATTTCATCTGAAGGCATTTTTCTTGTTATCTCGCTGAGAAGTCTTGCATTGACAACATACTCACCATCTCTTTCAGCTTTGACATTAAGCTGAGTCTTTATTCCAAGTTCGAGGTCATAGCCGGTAAGTTCAAGTATGTTTCCTTTAAGGCTGAGTTTTATTCCTTCGAGTGCAGGAATTGGAGATTTTGAAGAAACAGCTTTGGAGACATTTCCTATAGCTTCACTGAATTCATTTTTTGTGCATATAAATTTCATTTTATTTTTATCCTTTCATAAGAGCTTATAAAAAAAAGTTTTCAACATCGAAAAAAATTTTTTTTTTCGCATATATATAATATAAATATATAGTAGTAGTAGTAGGGGGTGTTGAAAGTGTTGAAAACTTTTAAGAATCGCGTAGAATCGGGGCTGGAGGGGTCAAAGTTTTCAACATTGGTATGTTGAAAACTTGTTGAAAGTGTTGAAAACTTTGTTGAAAACCTAAAAGGGTGTTGAAAGTGTTGAAAGATTGTTGAAAACTTGTTGAAAAACTGTGGAAAACTTTTTTAATGTTGAAAACTCAATTGTTGAAAGTGTTGAAAACTATCGCAAACCCCGTAGATACGGGCTTTATTTTTCAAAAAAATGTTGAAAACTATGTTGAAAACTTTTTTATCCTGATTTTTCCTTGATATTTTTTATGATATCTTCCACGATTTCCCTTAAATTATCATCTTTTGCCATATTTGCCTCAATATTTTTGATTGCGTATACGATAGTGGAGTGGTCACGACCACCAAATTCAGTCCCAATTGTCACTAATGACATTTGCGTTATCTCATGAACGGCATATATTGCGACCTTTCTTGCAGTGGAAATTTGTGATGATCTTTTGTTGGAACGGACATCTTCAGGAGTGACTCCGTATACATTTGCAACTTCGCCGATAATTTTTTCGACGGTTATCGGAACGGGCTGTTCATCGTTCAGTATGTCTCTTATAACGCTCTGAGCCATAGCCATTGAAGGAGCACTTCCGGCGAGATGCTTTAAAGCCTTTAATTTTTTGACAGCACCTTCAAGCTGACGTATATTTGTCTTTAAGCGGTTTGCAATAAATTCGCAGACTTCATCAGGAATCATGATATGCAGAAGTTCTGCCTTGCGTTTTATTACAGCCATTCTTGTTTCAAAGTCCGGAGTTGAGATATCGGCAATAAGTCCCCATTCAAAGCGGTTTCTTATTCTTTCCTCAATGATTTTCATATCTTTCGGAGGTTTGTCTGAGGTAAGTACAATCTGTCTGCCTTCCTTGTGAAGTTCATTGAATGTATGGAAAAATTCCTCCTGAGTGCTTTCCTTTCCGGCAATGAACTGGATATCGTCGATAAGCAGCACATCGGCACTGCGGTATTTTTCGTGGAAAGTCTTTGTATCCCTTTTCATTTTTATGGCATCGATAAGTTCATTTGCGAAATTTTCTCCTGTAACGTATACAACATTTATTTCCGGATTATTTTTTTTCATTTCATTTGATATCGCAGTAAGAAGATGAGTTTTTCCAAGACCTGAAGGGCCGTATATGAAAAGGGGGTTATAGGTTGCACCGTTTCCCTTTGCAACGGCGGTACAGGCGGCATAGGCAAATTCATTTGAGCGGCCTACTATGAAAGTATCGAAAGTGTAGTCATATTTTGCGGTTTCAAAGCTTTTTTCGAGCTGAAGATGCCGTTCTTCGATTTCGTCGAAACTCACATGCTTCGGTGGATAATCATCGTCTTCTGTGTGTATCTGAATTTCAACATCGAAACCGAGAACGGCTTTAAAAGCTTCTTTAAGGAGCTTTTCATAATTTGTCTGAATAACGCTTTTCTGAAATTCTGACGGAACATAAAGCACAGCATTATTTCCGTCAAGCTCCTTTGCCTCTATAGGTCTTATCCAGAGATTGTAAGCGGCTTCAACCAGCTGCCCTTCATTAAGACAGTATTTTTTGATAACATCAAAAACTTCTGCAAAGGAATTCATCAGTATACCTCCTAACATTGTACACTTATATTATACCATAAACAAAAACAGGTTGCAACCCTTTTTTGCAACCGGTTGGTAACTGGTTGCAAACCGGTTGGTAACTGGTTGCAAACCAAAAAAATTTGCAAATATACTTGACAGGACAGTATGTTTTGCAGTATACTATATTATTGCAAGGCTATATAAAAGGAGTGATTCAGATGAAAAGAACATACCAGCCTAAAAAGCTTCACAGAAAAAAAGAACATGGCTTCATGAAGAGAATGTCTACAAGAAACGGACGCAAGGTTCTTGCACGCAGACGTGCAAAGGGCAGAGCAAGACTCTCTCACTGATTTAAAAAAACTGTGTCAGCAGATTTAAAACTCTGCTGACATCAATTCAACCGAAACTGATAGACCACACCCCGTGGTCTATTTTACAATAAGGAACATTGTTATGCTTTATACAGAAATTCTGAACAGCAACAGGGATTTCCTCTGCCTCTACAGAAAAGGCAGATGCATCGTTTCAAGAAATGTTGTAATATATTTCAGGAAAAACGGTCTTTCATTCAACCGCCTCGGAATAACTGCCGGAAAAAAAGTCGGCAATGCCGTGAAACGAAACCGTGCAAAAAGAATAATCAGACAGGCCTACAGGGAAAATGAACTCCTGTTTCCGGTCGGAATCGATATGGTCATAGTCGCAAGAGCTTCAGCCGCTGAAGTAAAATCCGGTGCAGTAAGCTCATTCCTTTCCGGACGTGCCGTCAGGGAAATCAACAGCTGCCATGATTAAATCAGCAATAAAATTCTACAGAAAATATATTTCCCCGTATCTGCCGCCTTCATGCAGGTTCTATCCGACCTGCTCACAGTATGCCCTTGAAGCAATAGAACGCTTCGGCACATTCAGAGGCTCGCTTCTGGCAGTATGGCGGATACTTAGATGCAATCCTTACTGCAAAGGCGGATTTGACTACGTCCCTGACGAATTTCCGTCATTGTTCAAAAAAAGAAAATAATTTGGGGGTCTGAAAAATTTGGGTACACTTGGAAATATTATAGGTTATCCGCTCGGACTTATTATGTACGGCATATACTCAGTTGTCAAGAATTACGGCGTATCGCTCATAATCTTTACTATACTGACAAAACTGCTTTTAAGTCCGCTTTCAATCAATCAGCATAAAATGTCTGCAAAACAGAAAGCTATCGCTCCGAAGCTCGAAAAGCTGAAAAAAAGCTATACAAATAACCCTCAGAAGCTTCAGGAGGAACAGATGAAGCTCTATTCAGAGCATAACATCAACCCGATGGCAGGCTGTCTGCCTCTGCTCATACAGTTTCCGATACTTTACGGCATACTTGACGTTGTATACCGTCCGCTTACTCATATTCTCCGCTTTTCAAAGGAAACTCTCTCTCAGGCTCAGGAGCTGCTTACAGCATACCTCACCGATGCAGGCATAACAGAAAAATATATGAGTTCCCGTCCGGAGCTTATAATAATGAAGTATGCAAGGGAAAATCCACGCATATTTGAAAGCATGAACGGATTTACTGACAAGGTTGACTCATTCAACAATTCGCTTTTCGGTCTTATAGACCTCGGAGTGACCCCTACCATACATCCTGAAGTCTGGAACGCCTCAGCAGTTGCTCTGCTTATGATACCTATAGCATCAGGCGTTTTCCAGCTTATACTTACAGTCTATATGCAGATAAGACAGCATAAGGACAACCCTGAAGCCGCAAAAATGATGGGCGGCATGAACCTTATGCTTTATATAATGCCTGTGTTCTCCGTATGGATAGCATTCGGATTTCCGGCAGGTGTCGGCTTTTACTGGACACTTTCATCAATTTTCTCACTTATCCAGACTATCATACTCAACAATTATATGACTCCTGAACGTGTTGACGCAATGGTCGAAAAGGAAAAGGAAAAAGCAAAGAACAAAAAACCGGGTTTTATGCAGAAAATGATGGAACAGCAACAGGAAGCTGTCCGCAAAGCTTCTTCTGATATGTCTAAATCGGAACTTAATGAATATCAGCGTCAGCTTATCAATGAAGCAAGAAAACGTATGGCTGATAAGTACGGCGATGACAATAAAGACTAAAAAAGGAGTGATTGACAATGACCGAAATATTTTCTGCAAAATCCGTTGAAGAGGCAAAAACTGCCGCTGCTGCACAGTTCGGCGTTGATGAATCAGAAATCATCTTCACTGTTATCGAAGAACCTAAAAAGGGTCTTTTCGGAAAAATCAAAAATGAAGCCAGAGTTCAGGCAGAGTATACCCCTCCTCTTACAAAAGCTGAAATCGCCTGCAATTATATCAGCTCAATACTTGAAAAAATGGGAATTGACTCAGAACCTTCAGTCGAGGAAACAGAAACAGGTGCTGTTATTTCATTCGACAGCGATGCAATAATCGGGAAACGGGGCGAAACACTTGATGCTCTGCAATACCTCGCTTCAATGATATGCAACAAGGGAAGCAAGGAATATTACAGAATAACAGTTGACAGCTGCGGCTACCGTGAAAAAAGAAAAAAATCTCTTGAAGAACTTGCAGCAAAAATTTCAAAATCCGTTCTTAAAACCGGACGTTCTGCCGCTCTTGAGCCTATGAACCCGTATGAAAGACGCATAATACATTCAGCTGTTTCAGAAATTGAAGGAGTTTCCTCACGTTCAGTAGGTGAAGAACCTCACAGAAAAGTCATAATATCATCAAATGTCAAAAGAAATGACCGTCCGAAAAAGGATTTCAGAAAAAGAAAACCACGTTCTCTTGACCTCAAAACAAGCTTTGAGAAGGATTATAAAAAACCTAAGCCTGAAGATGATATTCATGCAGGTCTTTATGGCAAAATTGAATTATAATTTAAAAAAGCGTTTTGATTTTAGGGTCAGAACGCTTTGTTTTTGCGGTCATTGGTCGCTCTCCTGAATTGGAGCGGGCGAACACAGTTCGCCCCTACAAAAATATCCGCCCATTTGAAAA
>DJFA01000073.1:5450-13313 GCA_002431975.1 Ruminococcus sp. UBA5884 | reverse complement strand
GGTTCGAGTCCAACTTGGGGAGCTTAATTTGGACCATTAGCTCAGTTGGTTAGAGCAACCGGCTCATAACCGGTGGGTCCGGGGTTCGAGTCCCTGATGGTCCATTCAAAAAATTAAATATACTGGGGTGTCGCCAAGCGGTAAGGCAGTGGACTCTGACTCCACCACCCGGGGTTCGAATCCCTGCACCCCAACCATTTAAACCATGTATTTAAATAAAATACATGGTTTTTTTATTGACATATTACTGAAAATATGATAAATTAATATTATAACTTTAAACAGGAGTTGTGTAAAATGAACAGAATTTTAAAAAATTTTATTACAATAACTATAATTTTTATTTTGTCATGCGGATTTTATTCAGTAAGTGCCAGTGCAAATGAAATCTCAGACCGTATATTTACCGAGTGGAAGACTCAGAAAAACGGTCAGTTCGGCGATATGTACATATGCCCTGAATCCAATCTTCAGACAGATGATATAATAAATTATTGTATGTCAGTAGCCGATGACAAAAAGGGAAAGCTTTATGATGATAAATCCATGACAGTGCTTTATTTCCCGTATGATATGTCGAAATTTGAGTCATATAATGATTTTTATGAATTTTATAAAAGTGATATTTATTATCCTCTTTTCGCACTTTATCCGGATACATCATATACAGTAAGTGCCAATTCATACTATGCCTCAACCGCAAGTGATTATGCGGTGATAATTGAACTCTGTGTAAACGGAATGCCGCATACAAGCGATAATTCACTGATTACAACAGCCGCTGATGATGCTGAAAGGCAGAAACTTGCAAAACGTCTTTATGAACTGGCAGATGAAGCAATTGCATATTCCGATACAGACAGAGGCAGACTTGAGTATATTTATAATTATCTCAGAAAAAATGTGCGTTACGGCACAAATGATGATATGAGAGGCTATACTCCATATGGAGCAATATTTGATAATCTGGCAGTATGTCAGGGATATTCAATGGCAATTCAGGACGTATGTTATATTCTGGATATACCATGTATTATGAATTTCAGTATTCAGGACAATCATGGCTGGAACAGCGTATTCGTGGACGGAAAATGGAGATTTATTGATGCGACAAACGGCTATTTCATGACTATTGATGAAGATGATATAAGTGATGTGCTTGCAATACATCATTTTGACAAGGAGCTTATTTCCTCAATACAGATGGATATTATGAAATTCAGAGGTTTAAGCATAAGTGAAGCAGTAACAGGAGATATTGACGGAGATTCAAAGGTTACAGCAGCTGATGCTCTTATGGTTCTTCAGTATATTTCAGGTCAGACAAGCATTTCTGATACATCAGCAGCCGATATAAATAATGACGGCAAGGTTGATTCATATGATGCATTGCTTATATTGCAGATAGTAGTGCAGATTTGATGTTGACAATTAAAAAATGATATGATATAATAAATATGCAGACACGCAGAAAAAGGGGTACACCACCGAAAAGGTGTAGCCCTTTTTCTGCATTTTTTTAAATAAAGGAGTTTTTTTATGAATAATGATAAGCTTATAATCGGCGGAAAAGAATTTAATTCAAGATTTATTCTTGGTTCAGGAAAATTTTCACTTGAAATGACTAAGGCAGTTATTGAAAACGGCGGAGTAGAAATGGCAACTCTTGCAGTACGCCGTGCAAATTCAGCATCAGGTTCTGAAAATATACTTGATTATATGCCGGAAGGTATAACACTGCTTCCTAATACATCAGGAGCAAGAAATGCAGAGGAAGCTGTGCGTATTGCAAGACTTGCAAGAGCAATAGGCTGTGGAGATTTTGTTAAAATCGAGGTTATAAGCGATTCAAAATATCTCATGCCGGATAATGCTGAAACAGTAAAGGCTACAGAAATCCTTGCAAAAGAAGGATTTATAGTTATGCCGTATATCAATCCTGACCTTGTTACAGCAAGAAATCTTGTAAATGCCGGAGCAGCAGCAGTAATGCCTCTCGGAGCTCCTATAGGCAGCAACAAGGGATTGCTTACAAAGGAATTTGTTAAAATGCTTGTAGATGAAATAGACCTCCCGATAATAGTTGATGCAGGAATAGGCAGACCATCTCAGGCTTGTGAAGCTATGGAAATAGGCGTTGATGCAGTAATGGCAAATACAGCCGTAGCAACTGCAAGAGATGTTGCCGCAATGGCAAAAGCTTTTAAACTTGCAATAGAAGCCGGAAGATATGCATATCTTGCAGGACTCGGCAGAGTACTTGATTTCAAGGCAGAAGCATCAAGTCCGCTTACAGGATTTCTGGAGGATTGATTTTTATGATAAAAGTAAGAGATACAGACCATATGCAATATCAGAAAGGAATGGATATAATTGAATCTGATATAATGGACAGAGTTATATCCATGACTGATGAATATGATTACAGCAAATATACAGCCGCAGATGTACTCTGTGCAATAAACAAGGATAATCTGAATACAGAGGATTTCAAGGCGTTGCTTTCACCGGCAGCTCTTCCTCTGCTTGAAGTTATGGCTCAGAAGGCACAGATTGAAACAAGAAAGCATTTTGGCAATTCGGTATGCCTTTTCACACCTCTTTATATATCGAACTATTGTGAAAATTACTGTGTATACTGCGGATTCAACTGTCATAACAAGATAAACCGTTCAAAGCTCACATATGATGAGATAGAAAAGGAACTGAAAGCGATTGCCGCTACAGGACTTGAGGAAATACTCATTCTTACAGGTGAATGCCGTTCTGCATCAAGCGTTGAATATATAGGCGAAGCGGTAAAACTTGCAGATAAATATTTCAAAACTATTGGTATAGAGATATATCCGCTTAATGTTGATGAATATAAATATCTGCATGAATGCGGAGCAGATTTTGTAAGCGTATATCAGGAAACATATAATACAGACAGATATGAAGAAGTTCATCTCAGAGGAGCAAAGCGTTCATATCCGTATCGTATAAATGCTCAGGAAAGAGCAATCCTTGGCGGTATGAGAGGAGTTGCATTCGGTTCACTGCTCGGACTCAGTGATTTCAGAAAAGATGCATTTGCGGCAGGAATCCATGCAAAGCTGATACAGCAGAAATATCCTCATGCAGAAATATCATTTTCATTTCCAAGAATACGCCCATATATAAACAATGCAGAGGCAAATCCGAATGATGTCCATGAAAAACAGCTTTGTCAGATAATGTGTGCATACAGGCTTTTCATGCCGTTTGCGGGAATAACGATATCGACAAGGGAAAGAGCAGGATTCAGGGATAATATAATCGGTATTGCAGCAACCAAGATTTCAGCCGGAGTAAAGGTCGGCATAGGCGGACATGACGGAGAGGCAAAAGGCGATGAACAGTTTGAGATTTCAGACCCGAGAAGCCTTGAAGAAGTATGCAGTGCAATGAGGAAAAAAGGCTTGCAGCCGGTATATACGGATTATGTAAGAGTATAACAGAAAGCGGACTTTTGTCCGCTTTTTTCAACTTATTACGTTGTTTTTATCATTAATATAATTTGAAAATTCTATTGAAATAACTTCCGCTTTATGCTATACTTTAACTAACGCCAATTCGATGGTTATTTTCTGTAGGGGCGAACTGTGTTTGCCAGCCTGAAATTTCAGTAAATTGCAACGGGCGAACTTAATGGAGTTCCTATATAAATAATCCGATAAATATAAAAAAGGAGAATAAAAAATGACAACAAATGTATTTCCTCTTACATTCCAGTCACATATAATTTTCTGTGCTATAGCCGTGGCATTCTTTATATTCCAGTATGTAAGGCTTAAACATTCATATTATATAATGACTGTATTTGCAATACTTGCAACTCTTGCCCTTTACATAAATGACAGCCGTACGCTTTTTTACGGTATAGGAGTATTTGAACTTGTAATGCTCATTGCAATAGCTGTTTCAGCGGCAAAAGCCAGACGCAGACAGGCAAAGCTTGCAGCGGAGGATAAAAATGAAAACGGTAATACTTGACTGGAAAACTGTCACATCAGGGGATATTTCACCTGAATGTTTCGGCAACGCTGAAATATATCAGCTCACACCGCCGCAGCTGGTGGCTGAACGCATAGGCGATGCAGAAGCAGTTTTATGCAATAAGGCACTTATAACAGCCGATGTTATTGAAAAATGTCCCAGTCTTAAATATATAGGTCTTTTTGCAACCGGATACAATAATATAGATGTTGAAAAAGCGTCCGAAAAGGGTATAACAATATGCAATGCAGGTTCTTATTCAACAGATGCGGTTGCACAGCTTGTATTTTCGTATATTCTTGCATTTTACAATAAAACAGCTGAATATGACAGAGCAGTAAAAAATGATGAATGGATAAAATCCGAAACATTTTCATATTTTCCTTATCCGTTATATGAACTCAGCGGAAAGACTTTAGCTATTATAGGCTATGGCAGTATAGGAAAAAAAGTTGCTGAAATAGGCCATGCATTCGGCATGAATATTGTAATATCAACAAGAACAGTCCCCGAAAACTGTCCGTATGAAATAACTGATACTGATACAGCCTTTGAAAAAGCTGATATTCTTACAGTTCATTGTCCGTTGACTGAAAAAACAAAAGGTCTTGTAAATCTTGAAAGACTTAAAAAAATGAAAAAGACCGCATTGCTTATAAACACATCAAGAGGCGGAACTGTCATTGAAAAAGACCTTGCAGATGCTCTTGATAATGATATTATTGCAGGAGCGGCTTTAGACGTGCTTGAAAAAGAACCTATGTCTGAAAATACACCGCTCAGATATGCGAAAAACTGTATAATAACTCCCCATATAGCGTGGGCATCATATGAAACAAGAAAAAGACTTGTAAAAATTGCAGCCGATAATCTCAAAGCATTTATAAACGGCTGTCCTGAAAATAAAATCAACTGAGAACGGAGTTTTTAAATCAGATGAAAATTTCTGAAAAAAAGAGAATAGTTATAAAGCTTGGAACATCAACTCTTGCACATTCAACAGGCAAGCTTAATTTACGCCGTGTGAATAATCTTGTAAGAGTTATCGCAGACCTTCAGAATTCCGGCAGGGAAATCATAATGGTTTCATCGGGAGCTATGGGTCTTGGAGTCGGAAAGCTCGGCATGAAGCATAAACCAACTGATGTGCCTTCAAAACAGGCAGCAGCAGCAGTCGGTCAGTGCGAACTTATGTATATGTATGACCAGCTTTTCGGGAATTATAATGTTTCTGTGGCACAGATTCTGCTTACAAAAACTATAATAGGCAGAAAAAATGTTGAAAATACGTTTGAAAAACTCATTGAAATGGGAGTAATCCCGATTGTAAATGAAAATGATACAGTAGCTATTGATGAACTTGAACTTGAAATCGGAGAGAATGATTCACTTTCTGCAATTGTTGCTGAAATTGCAAATGCAGACTTGCTTGTAATTCTTTCAGATATAGACGGTCTTTATAATAAAGACCCTCATTCAAATGATGATGCAGAGCTTATTCCGGTAGTTACTGAAATAAATGAATATATTGAACATATAGCAGGCGGTGCAGGCTCATCGCTCGGCACAGGCGGTATGTCAACAAAGATAAATGCTGCAAAAATAGCCTTTGATGCAGGTATTGACATGGTTATAATGAACGGCGACAATCCTGATAAGCTTTATGACCTTTTTGAAGATAAACCGGTCGGAACGCTTTTTCTTGCAAACAGCTGATGAGAAGATATGCATATCTTAAAAAACCGATAAAATGCAACAGCAAGGATTATATATACAAAATAATGCTTTATGAAGATAAGCAAGGTGTTTTCCTTTTTGAATATTGCAGTCCCGATGCTGTTCATTGTTCGTATGACCAATGGTATACAGATGTTCAGTCCATTTATGATGACTGGAATGATGAAATAGATGAAAGAGGCTGGATTGATATTAATAATCCGCTTCCTGAACAACCTGACGATTTATTGGAGGAATAAAAAATGAGTTACATAGAAGAACTTGGCAAAAAAGCCAAAGCAGCCAAAAGAGTAGCTGCCTGTACTTCAACTGCCATGAAAAACAATGCTCTTGCAGCAATAGCAGATGCACTTACAGAAAAAACAGAACTGATTATCAGTCAGAATAAACTTGACCTTGAAAATGCTGTAAAAAATAATATGTCTGCCGCTATGCAGGACAGGCTTATGCTTAATGAACAGCGTATAAAAGGCATATCAGACAGTGTAAGAAAGCTTATAGAACTTGAAGATATAATAGGTTCTGTTGACAGCGGAGTAATACGTCCGAATGGTCTTAAAATCTGCAAGACAAGAGTTCCGCTCGGAGCAATCGGAATAATATTTGAATCACGTCCGAATGTTACAGTTGATGCAGGAACACTCTGTCTGAAAGCAGGAAATGCCGTAATACTCAGAGGCGGTAAGGAAGCAATCAATTCAAATAAATGTCTTGTCGGCATAATGCGTGAGGCAATTGAATCAGCAGGTATGCCGGCTGATACAATACAGCTTGTTGAGGATACTTCAAGAGAATGTGCAACAGAACTTATGCAGCTTACAGGCTATCTTGATGTTCTTATCCCAAGAGGCGGAGCAGGTCTTATAAAGGCTGTTGTCAATAATGCAAAAGTACCTGTAATTGAAACAGGAGCAGGAAATTGTCATGTATATGTAGATGAAAGTGCTGATATTGAAATGGCAGTAAATATTGCTGATAATGCAAAGACTCAGCGTCCGTCAGTATGCAATGCAATAGAGGGAATACTTGTACATAAAAATATTGCAGATAAATTTCTTCCGGCTCTTAAAAAGAAATATGATGAACACAGCGTTGAAATAAGAGGCTGTGAAAAAACAGCAGCAATCCTTGGTGACTGTGTAGTTCCTGCCACTGATGAGGATTATGCTACTGAATACAATGACTATAAGATATCAGCAAAGGTTGTTGACAGCATAGATGAAGCCATTGACCATATAGCACAGTACAGCACAGGCCATTCAGAATGCATTGTTACAAATAACCTTAAAAATGCTGAAAAATTTCAGCGTGAAGTTGATGCAGCAGCTGTTTATGTAAATGCGTCCACACGCTTTACTGACGGCGGAGAATTTGGATTTGGTGCTGAAATCGGAATCTCAACACAGAAACTCCATGCAAGAGGCCCTATGGGTCTCAGAGAACTCACATCTGTTAAATATCTGATTAACGGAGACGGTCAGATAAGATAAAAAATATATAAAAAAGAACAGGAGAAAGAGTATGAGCTGCAAGGACGATTTTTTTGAAGGCTCTCTGAGCCATATCAGTACATGGGAGGTTGACAGAATTCTTTATACTGTCAGTTCAATGAATTCAAAAAATGTGAAGAAACGCAGAATATCCGATGAAGAAATAGATAAAATATTGTCGGAAGAATTCATTCCCATTACCAGAAAAGAAATTAATAAATCAAATGTTATATCCGGTGAACTTGATAAAAAGTCACCGGATATAACTGTTATTAAGGCAAAACGACAGAAAACGGCTTCATCTGACAGAAAAAACGCTGATAAAGCCAGAGAAAAGGAAGTAACAAAGGAAATTGAAAGAATTATCAGCGACAGCAATGAAAAGAATATTATAAATGATAATCCTGCACCGCCGAAAAGAAAAAAGAAAAAAACATCATTGCTTGTTCCGGTGCTTTCATTTATCTGTCTTGCACTTTGTGTTATATTGTGCATGACGCTTATTTCAGCAAGTTCATTATAATTTCTGTAGGGGCGAACTGCGGCAAACTGCCGCCTGTAATCTGAAAAATATTCGCCACTTTTAAAAATGTTATAGTCAAGCAAAATCGGGAATAAA
>DJFA01000073.1:0-5293 GCA_002431975.1 Ruminococcus sp. UBA5884 | reverse complement strand
TTGAAAAAAGTTTGAGCAAACGAAGTTTGCTGAATTGCAGTAAGCTGTCAATCTTGTGTTGTTTATCGTCTGACAAAAATAAAAGACAGCAGATTTTAAATTCTGCTGTCTTTCATTATATAATTTTTATAGGGGGTTGTTATTGTCATTAATTCAGTTAAGGAGCTGTTTTGAAACAAGAACAGCATCTTTGATAGTTATGCGGTTATCGCCGTCAACATCAGCATTTACAAGTTTTATATCAGATGACTGACCGATGAGATACTGTTTGAATCTCATATAGTCTGTAAGGTCAACATTGCCGTCAGCATTGAGGTCACCAGGAAGTCCTACAGGCTTATCATCTATAACCAGCATATAGCTTGAAGCGTGTCTGAGAGGGAGTTCAGCATTGCCGTCACTGTCTACAACAGAAACGCCCTGATAAGCGAGTCTTGCATTTTCAGTATCATAATGAAGGATACTTGCAGTTTTTCCTGCATATTCCTTGCCTAAATAGATTTTAAGGTTTGCGGTATAGCCGAACTGACCTTCATAGTCAAGATTTACTTCAACAGTTTTCTGACCGTCAGTATATTTGTCAGTAATATTTTCAGGAACGATACCTTTATTTTCGTTTACGCCAAGATTTACATCAGCAACATTTTCATCAGAAACATCAAGGCCGTTTACAGTCCACTGATATGAATCTATATTTACGATGATATTTACATCTTTGCCTTTAGCGTTTTCGACTACATCTGAAGGGAGAGTAGCATTTTCACTGCTGAGGGAAACTTCAACGCTGCTGTCCTGACTGATTATCTGGTTTACCTGATTCCAGTCGATATTTTCCGTATCTGAAGAATCGCCGTCAACAGGAGTTGCAATACTGTCTATATCAGCGATATTTGCGATATTATAGATTTCTTTCTGAACAGTAACTGTATTGCCGTTTTCGTCCTGAGTATCCTGAGGGTTATTCTGGAGAATAGCATAAAGGTTATTGTTTTCGTCTATTCCAAGACCGAATATCTGATAACCGTTATGTTCAGATTTAGGGATATTTGCAACAAGACGTTTGTTTGAACCGTCAGCGTTTATAGCATATACATTTTCAGTAGTATTATAGAAGAATGTAGTGCCGCTCTTGATGAGAACGGTATAATTTCCGCACCAGTAAACAGTGCCGCTGTTCCATGCATACCATCTGTCACGTTCAATGCTGAATGAAGCAGCTGATGAAGTATCAGTTTCGCCTGTATTTACATCACGGGCAGCAAATTCGCCTTCATTGTCAACGGAATACCATTTGCCGTCTATTCTGTAGATTTCAGTGCTTACATCATGCCACCAGTAGCTGTCATATGAAGTATCTGAACATGAATAAGTTTTATCGTCTGAAATTCTCCAGTCATGATGGTCATTTGCGAGCATAGCCTCATCACTCATAAGGAAGTAGTTGTGATTTACAGTTCCCTCCATATCAGGAGTCGGGTCGTCCCATGTAACGTCCACATGATACCAGTTGCCGTTTACATAGATAATATTCCATGCATGACCCATTGATGAGCTTATAGCCATTTTTGAAGGTATGCCGAGTTTGTACTGCATTATATATTTGTAGGCAGTTGTATAAGCCTGACAAACGCCAGTACCCTGACTGAAAAAGTTATAGATATCAAAAACGGACTGACTTCTTTCATTCGGGTCACTGCTGTGTATTCTTTCATCATATTTATAGTTGAGAGCGAGATAATCATGGACATAGAGAGCCTTTTCGATATCTGACATACTGTCATCAATGCCGGAAATTATCTGGTCAGCAGTTTCACTTACAAAATTGATTTTATTTTTTATTGCTTCAGTATCACCGTTTTCAGGATAATTGATAGTTGCACTGCTTGCAACGAAAAGACCGGTACTGTTATACTTGTTAAGGCTGTATCCGGCAGTGAAGCTGTTTATTGCGATATAGAAGTACTGAGGATTTTGTTCGAGAACTTCGCTTGCAATTGAACTGAATACATCAGTTGTAATATTATAGTCAGAAAGCGGGATTCTTGTTTCAAAGTTATCAAGAGCATAGATAATATCCTGTTTAAGGCTTTCTCTTGTTTCATCTGTTACATCATCAACGGAGGTGGTTATTTCATCTGAGTTGAGGTTTGCAGAGAAATTGCCGAGTTTGACAACTGATAAATCGCATAATGACATGATATTTACAACTATAAGAGCACCAAGAGTCGCAGCAAGGAACTTCCTTTTAAAATTTTTCTCTTTCATAATGATACCCCCTGTTGATTTTGTAATGATGATTGATAATGTGTCAATAAAAAAAGCTGCTATCCATATTTTTCGGATATCAGCCGGAATAAGCAGTACAGTTAAAATATACTGGCAACCGGCTGTCATACTTATATTTTAAAAAAAATATTTTCAGACCCTGTGGCTTTGCGTCCTTGCTTTTCAGCAAGTTTGCCCTTGTTTTTTCTTTAATATAAGTTTAGCACAATACGGTTCAAATGTCAATAATAAAATGGTTAAACGTTTAAATTATGTATAAAATGACAATAAACAGGGCGGTTTCATATACATATTGCTGTATATAGTGTTTGATTGCATGGGAATATTGACGGATAGATAAGAATTATTGGCGTTATTTTTACATAGAATAATCAATTCGGCATGAAATTTTGTTGAATTATGCTATTGAAATACATATGGATATAGTGTTATAATTTTTATATATAAAATAAACATCAGTTTTATATTTAAAAGCCGTTTGTACCGGTGGATAACGGTATTCAAATTTTAATGTGAAACACCGGAGATAGGAGTATGAATATGGCAAAGTCAATACCAGCACCTACTCAGAAGGATATCCTTAAACAGGAATTTATAAACACTCTGCACGCTAATTTCAATATTTCACCAGATGAGGCATCAGACCTCCAGATTTATAAAGCTCTTTCAGCGGTAATCGTTGATATGCTCAAGAAAAAAAGACAGCGTTTTATAAACAAGGCTCATTCAATGGGCAAGAAACAGGTTTATTATCTTTCAATGGAATTTCTTATGGGACGTTCACTCAAAACAAGTCTTTATAACCTCGGAATACAGGACGATGTGCGTGAATTTCTCAAGGAATTTGATGTAAACATCGACAAGATATATGAATATGAACCGGACGCAGGTCTTGGAAACGGCGGTCTTGGAAGACTTGCAGCCTGTTACCTTGACGGACTTGCAACAGAAGCATATCCGGCTATGGGCTATTCAATCTGTTATGAATACGGTATATTCAAGCAGAAAATTGAAGACGGCTGGCAGACTGAACTTCCTGACAACTGGCTGCCGGGCGGTGAAGTATGGCTCGACCCTAAGCCTGAAATGTCAATAGAAGTACATTTTGAAGGCGAACTCAATGAATACTGGGATAATCAGTATCATTACATCTCACATGTAAACTATAATACAGTAGTTGCTGTACCTTCAGATATGTATGTATCAGGCTATGGCAGCGAAGGCGTATCAGTTCTGCGACTCTGGTCAGCAAAATGCCCGAGCTTTGATATGGCAATGTTCAATCAGGGCGAATATGCAAAGGCTATGGGTCAGAACTCAATTGCAAATGCTATTTCAAAGGTTCTCTATCCTAATGACAATCATCTTGAAGGAAAATCACTCAGACTCCGTCAGCAGTACTTCATGTGTGCCGCTTCAATAGGCGATATCGTAAACAATCATATGGCTGTATACGGCACTCTTGACAATCTGCATGAAAAGGTAGCTATCCATATCAATGATACTCACCCGACTCTTGCAATTCCGGAACTTATGAGAATACTCCTTGATGACTGCGGATACACATGGGAAAAGGCATGGCATATCGTTGTAAATACATTTGCATATACAAACCATACTGTTATGGCTGAAGCCCTTGAAAAATGGGACGTAAACCTTGTAAAGAGAATTATTCCACGTATATTCTCAATCATTGTTGAAATAAACAACCGCTACTGCCGTGAACTTATGGAACATACAGGCGGCGACAGTGCAAAGGTTACAAGAATGTCAATCATCAAGGATAACCAGATTCATATGGCTACTCTCTGCGTTGCCGGTTCACACAGCGTAAACGGCGTTTCAAAGCTCCATTCTGAAATCATCAAGAGAGATGTATTCCATGATGAATACCTTGATACACCTGCAAAATTCAAGAACGTTACAAACGGTATTGCATACAGAAGATGGCTCTATCAGTCAAATCCGGGACTTACAAAGCTCCTTGAGGAAAAAATCGGCGACAAGTTCCTTAAAGATGCTGATGAACTCAAGAAATTCTCAGTATTTGAAAATGATGGCGAAGTTCTCGAACAGCTCAGAAAAATCAAGAAAGAAAACAAGGAACGTTTTGCAAAGTATGTAAAAAATCATACAAATACTCCGTTTGCAGTTGATACAGACAGCATATTTGATGTACAGGTAAAGCGTCTGCATGAATATAAGCGTCAGCACCTCAATGCACTCAATATCATTGCTGATTATAACTATCTCCTTGAAAATCCTAACGCTGACTATGTTCCGAGAACATATATCTTTGCGGCAAAGGCTGCTCCGGGATATTATCTTGCAAAACAGATAATAAAAATGATATGGGCTATTTCTGAAGAAATCAGAAAGAATCCTGTTATATCAAAGAAAATCAGCGTGCTTTTCCTTGAGGACTACAGAGTAACGCTGTCAGAAATTCTTATGCCGGCGGCTGATATTTCCGAACAGATTTCACTTGCCGGAACTGAAGCTTCAGGTACAGGAAATATGAAGCTTATGCTCAACGGTGCTGTAACTCTCGGAACTCTTGACGGTGCAAACGTTGAAATCAAGGATGCTGTAGGAGATGATAACATAATCATCTTTGGTATGAAAACTGAAGAAGTAAACGACCTCAAGAACAGAGGCTACAGACCTGAAGACATATTCAACAGCAATGAAACTGTAAGAAATGCTGTAAACCGTATCTATCATGGCATAAACGGCTGTAAATTCAATGAAGTTGCTGATTCACTTAAAAATTCTGACCCGTATATGGTTCTTGCAGATTTCGATGCATACAGAAATGCTCAGAAGCTTACTGCTGAACTCTATAAGGATACAGAAAAGTGGTCAAAGATGTCACTTGCAAATATAGCCGGTGCAGGAATATTCTCTGCTGACCGTGCTGTAACAGATTATGCACGTGATATATGGTCACTGTAATATAATAAAAAAAGAGAACATGGGCGGGCAATATCTCTGTCCGCCCGTTTTT
>DJFA01000031.1:11984-20196 GCA_002431975.1 Ruminococcus sp. UBA5884 | reverse complement strand
AATAATACTTCTGCTGTTAAATTTGTGTTTGATGCTTTTAGTGGAAAACCAAGAGTATTAGATTCAGACGGAAAATATAAAGATGATTATGAATCATTGGCAGAAAATCCTGAAAAGGAAGGCTATACATTTGTCGGCTATACAATCGACGGCATTGTAAAGAATGATTTCGCTGAAACAAAGGAATATTTCACACCTGATGATATTAAAAATTTCTTTGCAGGCAACGAACTTACATATAATACAAGTGCAGCAAAGTCTGAAAAGTTTGCAATCGGTGCAGAAGATGTAACAATTAAAGCTGTATGGAAAGTTGATGAAACAAAATCAATAATCAATGTTAACTATGATAATGCAGTTATCTCATATAAAAACGCTAAGGGAAAAACAATAACTGTAAAACCTACAAGCAGTTCATATGAAAAATTCCCGTCAGCTATTCTTGGAACTCCTGAAGAGAGAATTTCTGCAAAATGCGAAATTGACGGAGATGATGGGCTTGATAATATAACATTTACAGATTATGGCTTTGATATAGATGATATAGAATGCACGCTCTCAAAAGACGGATATGTGTTCAAAGGCTGGTATACAAAAGATTCAGACGGTAAGGAAATCGCATTTACATCAACAAAATTCACAGCCGGTGTAACAGATATCTATGCCAAATGGGAAGTTGAATCAAATCTTACAGCTCCTGCAAATATAAAAGTTGATGCAAACGGCACGGTAACATGGACTGGCGGAGAAGGTGCTGTATACTATAGAGTATATAAAGTATACAACGGCATAACCAAAAACGCAAAGACTACATCATCACCATATACATTCCAGAACCTTGCAAAGGGCGTTGAACATGAAATCTATGTAGTTGCATTCGATGGAAACGGAAAATCTCTCAAGAGCGAATCAATTAAGTTTACACCTGTTTCAGCTCCTGAAAATGTAAAAGTATCAGCTGATGGTACAGTAACATGGACTGGCGGAGAAGGTGCTGCATACTACAGAGTATACAAGAAGTATGGCAAGACAACTAAGAATGCAAAGGTTGACGCAACAGCAACTTCATATACATTCCAAAACCTTGCAGAAGGCGTTGAACATGAAATCTATGTAATAGCATTCGATAAGGACGGCAATCAGTACAGAAGCGAATCAGTTAAATTTACACCTGCAAAGAAAGCAGTTCTCACAGTTCCTACAAACGTTAAGGTTGATGCAGACGGCAATGTAACATGGACAGCTGCTGAAAACGCTGCATACTACAAGGTTAGTAAGATTGTAGGCGGTAAAACCTATACAGGAAAACAGGTTACAGATACAAAATATACATTTATAAGCTTTAATCCAGGTCAGAACAAGACAATTTATGTAACTGCATTTGACGCTGACGGAAATTCTCTCAGGAGTAAAACTGTTACGGTAAAAGCTGTTGAAAATCTTAAAGTTACAGCAACTGGTACAGTAACATTCAATAAAGTTGACGGTGCAGCATACTACAGAGTATATAAAGTATACAACGGCATTACCAAAAACGCAAAAACTACTGCTTCACCGTATAAATTCCAGACATTCACAAAAGGCGTAAAACATGATGTATATGTAAAGGCATACAATGCTTCAAACAAGGAAATTGCAGTAAGCAAGAAAGTTACAGTAACAGCAAAATAAGCCCTCTGTTAAATTTCATATAATAAAAAAAGATGGCTGAGTTTTTTAAGACTCAGCCGTCTTTTTTTATTGACAATTGAGAAATATTATGGTAATATAATTATAATAAATTTATATTTTATCTAAAAAAATTAAATTTATATAGTCTATATGTATATTTCATACAGCTTTTAAATAAAACTGTGTGAAAATATATGAAATTTTAACGGAGGAATGTTATTGATGAGAAAAATTAATCTTAAAAAACAGCTCGCTTTCATTTCAAGTCTTGCACTTATCGCAGGAACTGCAATGTATATGCCGGCAAATGCAGGCGAAATCCTTGGAATAAGCCATTCTGTTTCAGCTGATGAAGCTGAAAAAAACATTGTCACATATGCTTATGAAGATTTGAAGCCTATGGTTATGTTCAACGCTAACGGCGGCAAATTTTCTAATGGAGATGAATTAATAACTATAAATGATGGGAATTTTTCTTCAATTACAGACCCAACAAAAGTAGGTTATAAATTTGCCGGCTGGAGCAAAGACGGAGGAGAGACTATAATATCAGATTTAAATAGTGAAACATTTGATACTACCACCACTCTTGTGGCACAGTGGACTCCGATTACATACACAATAAACCTTAATACTGATGGTGTTAATAATCCGACTGCCAATTATGGCGAAACAACAAAGGTTAACTGTTCAAACGCTGTTAAAGAGGATTATTATCTCTGGGGATTTTCAAAAGTTGACGGTGCAACAGTTCCTGATGCAGGTCTGTTTGTGAACGCTGCTGATGGATGTGTAACTTTCCCGGCAAATCTTACTGAAACAGATGGTGGCACAGTACATTTTTATCCTGTATGGAAAGAAAAATATTCTCTCACTATTGGCGAAAAAGATTATAAATTATCAGAACCGGTTCTTAAAGACACAAATTCCGCAAACAGCCAATCAAACCCTTATGTATTTAACGTTCAGGTAGGCACTATGCCTTATAATGAAGCAGTGGCATTTGAGTTCTGCAACAATGTTATAGGTTACAGAGGCGATTATAATGTAACTTTCAACAGCAATGACGGTTCAGCTCAGACGGAAGCTATTAGTGTTGGAGGAACATACTATCAGTTTAATTTCACTCAGAATCCGTATAGTGAATGTATTAAACATGATGGCAGTGTGGATGGCGAGTACGGCAGTAAAATAGGTACATTTTATGCAAGTATGACATCAACTGTTAATAGTTATTATGCTGAAAAAAACAGTATAGGAAATGACGGCACTTTAACAAGTAAAATGAGTGTTATTTGTGGTAAAAAAGTGGAGCTGATTGGCGATAAATATGTTAAAAATTATATATGCAATTTATATCCTATTTTCGCAGCTAATTCAAATATAACAATTGACTGGAAAGATTGTTTTAAAGACGATGTAACAATGACTTCTACCAACAATGCCTGTACGGTAACTCTTGATAAAAACGGAAATGCAGAATCAGATGTTATTGAGCTTTCAGGCACAAAAAATGGTGAAACAATTACTGAATATATTAAAATTAATTTTAAGATGATGGAAAAATTTCCATATCCTGTGGCTGCCATAAACGGAAAAACAAATTTCACTGAATCATATGAAATTGAAGACGACCATTATGTAAGAGTCTGCACAGTAGATGATTATGCTCCTGCAAGCGGTAAATCAACAATTGAATTTACACAAGATGAAATTGGTTTTATTGATGAAGATAATGAACTGACTAATGAACTTGCTGTTAACGCTGATGGAACTACAGAATCAGCGATAATTGGTTATTATGATGGTTCTTCTTTGTTTACTTATTTCAAAGTTGTCTATTCCAAAACTGAAAATATTGATGTAACATTCCACGCTAATGATGGAACTGATAAAACAGAAACTAAAACAATTCAGGCAGGAAAAACAGCCACACCACCTGTATTTGAAAGAAAAGGTTATAAGTTTATCGGCTGGAATACAGAGGCAGACGGCAGTGGTAATGATAGTACTAATTATTCTGAAATTGTCGGCAAAGCTAATGAAACAGATTACTATGCACAGTGGGCTCCTATTGAATATACTGTAAGAGTAGCTCATGGTGGTTCATATTCTGAATATCCGGCACAATATAATTCTGAATGTGTAATTTATGCGACAAACTTTGACCATGGAGAGGGCTGGAAATTTCTTGGGCTTTCTAAAAATAGTGATGCTGCTACAGTTGATTATCCTGTAAAGGACGGCAAAGTAATACTTAAAAACCTTACAGACGAAGATGGAAAAGAAATATATCTTTTTGCTGTATGGGCAGAAGAATCTTCAATGTCAATAAAGCTCGGCGATAAAACATATGATGCAACAGAAGAAGTTCTTAAAGATAAAACAGCCGCAAACAGTGCTTCAAATCCTTACATAATCAAGATTAAAGATATAGATTCCGCTGAATACGGTTCAAAACTCAGTTATGAATTTGTTCCGTCTGAAAACAGCGTGAATGTAAGCGGTTCAAAGGGAACAGTTACTTTCAACAGCTCTGACGGAACAGCAAAAACCGGCATTTATCAGGTATCAGTTGACGGCGAAAAGAAATATTATCAGGCCGAATTTAGTCAGAACACATCAGCTGAAAATATAACTCATGTTAAAAATAATGATGGCGATACTGTTATTGCGGCAGATATTTCATTAACTTATAACACAGGCGATGCTGAAACAGGAAACACATATTTCAAGAGTGATGACAAGATAGAACTGATTGACGGAAAATATGTCAAGAATTATACAATGACGATTCCGTCAAGTATTAAAGCAAAATCAAAAATCAATGTTACTCTTAAAGGCTTTGAAAATGGCTATGGAATCGGCACAACTGACAATAAATTTGATATAACTCTCGGTGAGGACGGCACAGCTTCAACAATATTCAAAGTTTCATCAACATGGGACGGCAAGGATAATGTTGAATATATAAAATTCAATTTTAAGCTTGAAAGCGAATTTGACAAGACAAATTTACTCGAATTTAACGATGTGGATGAGTATAAATCCAATTATAAAAATGATTCTTATACTGAATCTTATATAATAGAAGACAATAAATATGTTAAGGTTTACACTATAAGAGGTGCTGCTGAAACTAAGGATTTTATGGTTATAGCAAATGACTGGGGCATTTCGACAGAAAACAGATACTGTTTCGGAGATGTTAAAAACTTACAAACAAGATTTAAAGTTACTGATGGAGTTTCAGATACAATGGAAGTTGTTATAACAGCAGGAAATTTTCTTTTCAAGCAGTCAACCAATCAGTATATGAAAGTAGTTTTCAATCCTGAATATACCCTTGAATTTTGCGATGGAGATACAGTTCTTACCACAAAAACAGAAACAGTAGGAGAAAAATATGTTCTCCCTGAAAATCCGACAAAGGCAGGATATAATTTTGCAGGCTGGTATACTGCTGATGGCACTCAGATTTATTCAGATATGACCATTGAACAGGCTCATGGAACTAAAGTTTATGCAAAATGGACTCCGATTACTTATACAGTAAAGATTGACGCAAATGGTGGAAAAGCTGCAACAACATCAGATGACCTTGACAACTGGAGCATTTCAAGCTATGGAACATCTGTTCAGCTGAGCGATGTTGCATATAATACAGAAAAGGATAAAATATCAAATGATACAAAACTTGTATCAAGAGATGGTTATGAACTCATTGGTTTCTCAACAGATAAAAATGCAACAACTCCTGATGAAAATTTCTCATTCCTTTATGAAGATGGCAAATTGCCTGAAACATATATAACTATATCAATAATTTTGAATAAGCTTACAACAAAAGAAGGTTCAACAGTAACTCTCTATGCTGTATGGAGAGCTGAATCAAAGGAAGTAAAATTTAATAATGCAAAGGTTATTCAGGATACCAAAAAAGAAGTAATGTTAGAGTTAGCACCAGGATTGAATATTGGAACTACAGAAGAATTCAAGGTTGCTACAGATGCAAAACTCGGTACTCTCCCGACTCCAACACTTAAAGGCTATACATTCAAGGGCTGGTATTATAAGAATGATAAGAGTGAATGGGTTGAAGCAACTGCTGATACAGTAGCTACAGATGAAATTCTTAAAGTGATTTCAACCGAGGGTTCAGGTCTTGTTGCTTACTTCACACAGAACACATATGCGATAAATTATGATGATTGCGGAGATAACATTGTTGAGGCTACAAAATTTAGATTTACCCTTGATGATTTAGTAAAACCTACTGATGCAAATGACAACGAAGTTACAGTAGAAATGAATGCAAAACCTGAAAAGGCAGGCTATGAGTTTGTTGGCTATACAATAAATGGTGTTGCAAAGAATGATTTTACCGAAACGAAGGAATATTTCACAGCCAATGATATCAGATTTTTCTTTAAGGGCATTTCTATTGATTACTATACAAGTGCAACAGAGCTTAAAAAGCTTTCAATCGGTGCAGAAGATGTGACAATTAAAGCTGTATGGAAAATTGATGAAACCAAAGCAATCATCAATGTTGACTATGACAATGCGGTTATCTCCTACAAGAGCACAAAGGGAACAACAATAACTGTAAAACCAACAAGCAGTTCATATGAGAAATTCCCATCAATTATCGTAGGAACTCCTGGAGAGAGAATTTCCACAGAATGCGAAATAGATGGCAGTGATGGACTTGATAACATAACATTTACAGATTATGGCTTTGATGTAGACGATACAGAATGCACACTCTCAAAGGACGGATATGTGTTCAAGGGCTGGTTCACTAAAGACGCAAATGGCAAGGAAATTGCATTCACTTCAACAACATTCACATCTGGTGTAACAAATGTTTACGCTAAATGGGAAGCAGAATCAAAACTTACAGTTCCTGAAAATGTCAAGATATCAGCCGATGGAACAGTAACATGGACTGGCGGAGAAGGTGCTGCATACTATAGAGTATATAAAGTATATAACGGTATAACAAAGAGTGCAAAGACTACATCATCACCATATACATTCCAGAATCTCACAAAGGGAGTGGAACATGAAATCTATGTAGTGGCATATGATGGAAACGGGAACTCTCTCAAGAGCGAATCAATCAGGTTTACACCTGTTTCTGCTCCTGAAAATGTTGCAGTTGATTCAAACGGCACAGTAACATGGACTGGCGGAGAAGGTGCGGCATATTTCAGAGTATATAAAGTATACAATGGTATAACAAAAAATGCTAAGACAGAATCATCACCATATACATTCCAGAACCTCACAGAAGGCGTTGAGCATGAAATCTATGTAGTTGCATTTGACGCACAGGGTAATCAGTACAAAAGCGAATCAGTTAAATTTACTCCTGAAAAGAAAGTAGTTCTCACAGCTCCTACAAATGTTAAGGTTGACGCAAATGGCAATGTAACATGGACAGCTGCTGAAAATGCTGCATACTACAAGGTTAACAAGGTAGTAAATGGTAAGACCAGCACTGGTAAACAGGTTACAGGAACAGAATATACATTCCAGTATCTTGCTAAGGGCGTTGAACATGAAATCTATGTAACAGCATTTGACGCAAACGGCAACTCAATTAAGAGTGAATCAATCAAGTTTACTCCAATGGCTGCTCCTGCAAATGTTAAGGTTTCAGAAGACGGAACAGTAACATGGACTAAGTCAGAAGGTGCTTCATACTACAGAGTATACAAGAAGTATGGCAAGACAACTAAGAATGCAAAGGTTGACGCTACAGCAACTTCATACACATTCCAGAACCTCACAGAAGGCGTTGAACATGAAATCTATGTAATTGCATTTGACGCAAACGGTAATCAGTACAAGAGCGAATCAGTTAAATTTACTCCTGCAAAGAAAGAGGTCTTAACAGCTCCTACAAACGTAAAGGTTGATGCAGACGGCAATGTAACATGGACAGCTGCTGAAAACGCTGCATACTACAAGGTCAGCAAGGTTGTAGGCGGTAAAACTTACACAGGAAAGCAGACTACAGATACTAAGTATACATTCCTTAGCTTCAATCCTGGTCAGAACAAGACAGTTTATGTAACTGCATTTGACAAGGACGGCAACTCACTCAAGAGTGAAGCAATCACAGTAAAGGCTGTTGAAAACATCAAGGTTACAACTGCCGGTGTGGTAACATTCGACAAGGTTGACGGTGCAGCATACTACAGAGTATATAAAGTATACAACGGTACAACAAAGAGTGCTAAGACAACAACATCACCATACACATTCCAGACATTCACAAAAGGCGTAAAACATGATGTATATGTAAAGGCATTCGATGCTGCTGGCAAGGAAATTGCAGTAAGCAAGACTGTTACAGTAACAGCAAAATAAGCCCTCTGTTAAATTTCATATAATAAAAAAAGATGGCTGAGTGTAAAAGCTCAGTCATCTTTTTCTGTAGAGGCGAACTGTTTTCGTCCGTCCGGATTATAGTCAAAACATAAATTTGATTTGTGTCTTGTATAAAAAAACGCCAATTCGATGGATTGTT
>DJFA01000031.1:0-11829 GCA_002431975.1 Ruminococcus sp. UBA5884 | reverse complement strand
TTTATTGTCGAATTCGCGTTAAAAAACATTGATTGCCATCTGGCGTTAAACCAAAAAGGGCGACTAATAGCCGCCCTGAATATCTTTATTTTTCCATAATATTTATAAGCCAGTTCATACTTTTAACTTTTTCACGTTCGAGAATCTTGTGAGCTTTGCTGAAATCGGGGTGGTCAGTAAGCATTTCAGGCTTTTCGAGAACGGATTTAAATTCAGGGAATAATCTGTCGCTCATGCCAACCATATTGAGAAGTGAAGTAAATCTGTCTTGTCCGGCTCTTTTTTCTGATGTAGCAATAAAAGGAATGCCATATATCAGAGAGAAGCAGACAGCATGGAATGAATCAGTAACAATCAGGTCACTGTTTTTTACATAGTATACAAAATCCTCAACGGAAATATCGGTGGTCATAGGCATTTCCCATTCAGCATTTCTGCCTTTTGTTGCATCAGGGATAAGAATTATTTCACGCTGAAGCATATCAGCAATTTTGCGGAGAATATTCTCTTTGCCCTTTGAGTATGCGAGCATATATGCAACTATAAATTTTTTACCTTTTACCTTTGAATTTGCAGCAATATTGTCATAATGTTTTCTGTCGCAGAGGAAAACAGGGTCAAGAACCTGAACAGCGTCCATACCGAAAGTATTTTTGCAGATATCAACGCCATTTTTTTCACGGACAGAGATACCTGAAAATTCGCTGAGCATATTTTTAACTTTTTCGAGGTCATCTTTATTTTCGCAGGCAAAAGTATTTCCGCCGAATGAGGTTGAATATGAAAATTTATTTTTAGACTTGTCAGCAAAGCCGAGGAAGAAAAATTCAGGAATATATTTAATTTTGTCCCATTTCCAGAGCTGGTCAGAAGCGACAGCAAAGGCTTTGCATCTTCTGTTCAGACGCTGCATATCAGTTTTATTTTCGAGGTCAAACTGAGAAGTGACATTACAGTATTTATAGATAAAGCGTTTTGAGAATGTGAGAGGGTTTCTGAGATGTTTACTTCTAACCCAGAATTGTTTCGGAATATCAACAAGAGTGCATGAATAGCCTACATCTTCAATAGCCTTTGTAAGAGCATAGCTTGTAAGAACAGCACCATAATTTGTTGCATAGAACCAGCTGATAATTCCTACATCAGTGCGTATAAAAGCATTTTTAGCAGTATCAGCTTTTTCAAATGAATTGCTTTTTATGAGTTCATTCATATATGAAATTCTGTCAGGCGGATACTGAGGGAAACGGTAAAGAGCAGGATTTGATTCAGTTGCAGAGAGCAGAGAAATTTCCTGAAGAACAAAATTATTCTGAGAATGTATTTTATCGAGTAAATCAGAAGCCTTTGAATTATTTATGAGTACAACGGAAGTACCTTTTTTGTCATTGAGTGATGGTTCATATTTGTTGACTCCCCAAAAATCGCCGATAGTGAAATCACCCTGTCTTGGACATCTTGCGAACTGGCATGAAGCACATGATTTGCGGTTTATCTTGCTGTTGATAAAAGCCTGAATGAAGCGGTTTTCCTTATGCGGAACTATAATTTCGGACTTGTCATTGTAGCTGATTCTTAAATTATAGTCGCCGGTCCAGCCATTTTTCTTGCTTCTGAATTCAATGCTGTTTATTTCTGAGCGGTTTGGCAGGCTGTCAAGATATATTTTCCATGCTTTAGGAGAAGGAGTGCCATGGCAGAGCAGGTCAGCAGTAATGAGGTTAGGATATTTTCTGCCGAGGAAGCTGTAAAGACCGGCTACCTGACATGGAGTACCGGTAAAGAAAACGGTTTTATTGTCGGAAAGGAGTTCTTTTATTTCTGAATAGACGCTGCCGATTCGGCTTTGAACATATTTTGATTTTCTGATAAGACCGAGGTCTTTTACGTTGTCAATAATTATGTGATGAGCCTGAAAATTTCTGTCGAAAGCAGCACCACATACAAATCCTTTATTTTTAAGGATATATTCAGCGATAACGGAGAAAGCACCGCCTGAAGAACTTTCAGCACGTATCTCATCTGAAGCCATAAGAGCAGCAGCCTTAGGAAGTTCAGCATTAGGATATGAAGCATTAATCTGAGGGCAGACTTTTCTGCACATATCACATTTTATGCACATAGCGGAATTTACTGAAGGCATAAGGAAACCTTCAGTATTTTCAGTCATTCTTATAGCATTTGCGGGGCAGGCATTATAGCAGGCGTGGCAGCCATAGCATTTGTTCATATCTTCTAAAATACGCATATACAACCTCTTTTAATTATTTTTTTTATCTTCACTGAGCATATCTTTTATTTTAAGATATACACGTTCACAGTTTTTCTTGTCATTATATGCAAAGAAACTGTCCATACGCTGTCTGTATATATTTTTAAGCTGGCAGTTATTTTCCATATATGAAATCATTACATCAACGATATCATCAAGGGTATAGGTAACTTCACCGAATCCGTCACGTTCATAGTCATAGTAGCCCTGAACATAAACGTGTTCGCCGTCAAAGAATCTCTCCTTGTCGAACTGGCAGTAAATAACAGGTTTTCTGAGGTAAGCGAAATCCATTATAGATGATGAGAAATCGGTCATTACAAGATTACTCTCTGCATAGATTTCACGGTAAGGTTTTTCAGTGCCGAAGAAAAGCACATTTTCGTTATGTTCGAAAAGGTCAAGATGCTGCATGATATTCGGGTGAGGCATAAAGCAGAGCTGATAATTATTTTTCTTTGCAGCAGAGATGAGTTTTTCATTATTTATAAGAGCATTATAGAAGTTAAAGAAATCGCTTGAAGTAAAGTCCTCAGCAAGCATTGAATCGTCATTAGGGTCAGTAAGATATTTTCTCCATGTAGGCATAATGGTTATATAATTCTTTTCATCATGATAAAGACGGTCATGTCTTGGAAGACCGGTAAGCCAGGTTTCCTTTTCAGTATAGAAATATGTGTAATCAAGGATTGACTGATATTCTGGGTGAGCAGCCGTAATAAATCCGGAGATATTCTTTTTAAAGCGGTTGAGCCAGTCACTGAGGTCATCTTTTATGACACCATGCTGTAAGAAAACATATTTAGGTCTGAAAACAATGTCACGGAAAACATTTGTAGTGCTGTCATTGAAGAACGGGTCTATAACATATTCATTTGCATGAGCGGATACTATTACATCAGCCATAAGGTGAAGAAATTTATGCTGCTGGGAGTTCTGAATAACAACCTTTCCATATTCTGAGAGCCTTTCGTAATCGGGGCAGTTTTCATTGATAACGAAATAGAAATCGACATCAGGGTCATTTTTTTCAAGCATATAGAGGAAGAAAGCTTCACCGTTATCACCGGCGAGATTTACTCTGTCGGAGATAAGCCAGATATCTTTTTTCTTATGGTATATTGACTGATAAGCGAAGAATTTTTTACGCAGTTTAAGAGCATTCATAATTCTTCTGTTATTCTTGTCTTTGCGTTCAACAGCTTTTTCAAACTGTTCCTCATAGTCGGTGAGATTTGCGGAAGCACTTTCAGAAAAGAGGTTTACAGCTGTAAGGTAAGGCTTGCTGTATTTGATAACCCAGCCGTTTTCAGCATAATATGAGTTGTCATATGCAGTGTTGATAGGAGAGAATTTATTGAATCTGATATCTTTTTTCTGAATCATATGGTTATTGAAATCAACGAATATTCCGAACTGATATTTATTTTTTAATTTATCAAGAGGAACAGTGCATCTGAAACATAAAGAATGGAATATAGGTTCACCGAGAGAATATACGGACTGGTCACGCTCGTGATTTATTTCGCATTCAGTCATAGTATTTTCGTTTTCAGATGAAGCGGATATGAATACCTTTGTATTATAAGGATTTTCGCAGCCATGTATCATGGTATAGCCTTCTATAGTAAGGCGGTCATTATGGATATTGATGAAATCTATTTTTGTATAGCATGATGAAATAAGACCTATTACACTGTTTCCGTAGTAGAGGTTTGCATCATTATCGAAATATTCGCATGAAGGGAGAGTATTATATTTTTTCATAAGCATATAAAGCTTTTGTTCACGGAATATCATTTTCTGCATAAGCAGTATATCATCATCAACGAACCGGAGTTCATCGAAAAGGTGCTGTTTATACTGTTCAAATTCCTCATCGGTAAGAACGCTTTTAGCGATAGCGGCATCTTTGTCCTGAACAAATCTCCACTGGAGCTGCTGAGCTATGACATACTGAACATATTTAGGGATAAAGCCGTTAAGCTCCTTGCTGTATGCAGCAATCCAGTCAATAAATCCGTCAAGGTAATCAAAATAGAAATTTCTGTTTAATTTTGAAGCCTGAATAGCAGAATCTTCACCTTTGCTGCGGCGGCGGTAGCGGTATTCTGTATCTGCAACAAGACCGAAGCGGCAATTGTTTCTTAAAAAGATGGTATATATGAATTTTGAGTCTTCACCGGTTACAAGAGTTTCATCAAAGCGTAAATCGGGCATGACGAGTTCGGCTTTGAAAAAGCTTGCATTTACAAAGAGCAGGGAAGCATTGTATTCACTTCTGAGGTCTATTATGCGGTTACCCTTTTTGAATTTTTCATTGAGCCAGTGATTTCCGGAAGCTGCATCAAAGAAAACGATAGGCATTGTAGCAATTTCCATTTTATTATAGTTTGCTTCAAAGTATGTAAACATTTTTGAAAGAGCATTTTCTTTGAATTTATCATCTGAATCAATAAAATTGAGATACTTTCCCTTTGCATATTCAAGACCTTTGTTTCTTGCAGATGAAACGCCGCCGTTAGGCTTGTGAACAGCAGTTATAAAGTCATATTTTTCAGCGTATGCATCGCATATTTTTCCTGAATTATCCAAAGCACCATCATCAACGAGTATTACCTGAACAGGTTCTGAAAATCTGATATCCTGATATGATTTATGTTCAAAGCAAGCACAGAAATTGTTGATACTGTCAAGCTGCTGGTCAATAATACTGTCAACAGCTTCTGCAAGGAAGAGTTCTGTATTATAGACAGCCATTATTATACTTACAGCGTATTCATATGGAGAATCAGAGCATCTTAAAAGAAGATTACCTGTTTTATTGAACATAGTGAAAGCATATAACTGATTTTCACCTGAGAGATAACAGGATTTATGTTCCTGATTTCTGAAATTTGCGATAAATTCAGGTTCTGCCTTTACCGATATCAGAGAGCCGTCCTGAAGCTGACAATATACATCATAAAGGTAAGTATCAGGGGAGAGTTCAGAAAGATTTATATCAGCAGAAATTGATGAAAATCCGTCATTTTCGGAAATACTGCATTCAGCAGTAATTAAAGTATCTGACGGAATATCATTTATGCCTTTTTTCGGAGCTATTGCAATACATTTGTAAGGGCTGTCCATATTGACACATTTTATTTCAATATGTATACTGTCCTGATTTACAGCAAGAGCAGTTACATAATTTATTACAACATCAAGATATTTTTTATTTTCCTTTATGCGTCTTATGCTGAGCAGACCATTTTTATCATAGAAAGGATTGCAGAGATATTTCTGTTTATCGAATGTGGAATTATATACATGAACAGGTTTTATATAAAGGCTTTTGCCGCCGTCAGTAATTTCTTCATTGAGTCTTACGAGGTAAAGATAGTATACGAAATTTTTTGAAAATGCACCAAGGCATATTCTTATGCACATATCCTCAGGATTTTCAAGAACAGAGAGTTCAGCCTCATCATAAGTTATTCTTATGCAGTCATCGGAAATATACTGAGCAGTTTTTTCAAATAAAAGCCTGTTATTTTTAGTATCATAGAATACTATTTTAAGTTCATCAGCAAAGCGGAAATTTTCAAAAAGTCTGAAATCGATGGAATTTTCCTGATTTACGGACATTTCAGCTCTGCATCTGCCCTTGGGGAGAGATTTTCCTGAACGGAGAAAATCTTCAGGGAAATACATATTATCTGAAAGAAGCTGTTTGTTTGAAGCGGAAATGCCTTTAAGGGTTGAAAGGCATATTACTTTAAGCATACCGGTTTCAGAAGGAACAAGATTTATTTTATTCTGAAGTTCGGATTTTACTGAAATGGGAGCAAATGCATTGGCAGTTTTAATTCCGCCGTATGCGGCTGTATCATCGGAAATGAATTTTCCGCAAATTATCCATTCTCCGAGAGAGAATAAAGCTGCACTGATATCTGAAACAGCAGTTTCATCATTTATGCTGTTAAGCGGAAGTTCAATACATTCAGAAGAACCTGTTCTGAATGCATAAAGACCGCATATTTCGGCGATACGTCCGATTTTTGAGATTTTAAGCTGAACATTTCCAAACTCATCGGATACACATGAATTAAGTTTAAAAGCTCCTTTCTGCAAAAAGGAAAAAGTGTCATCGCAGATATGCAGGCAGAGCATACTTTTTTCACCATAGAAAGGGTATGAAGTATAATTCTTGTCATCTGAGATAAATGAATAAACATCAGAAATCTTTTGATTTTCAGCATCACGTTCAGTTTTTTTCTTGATTCTGTCGTTCCAGAGATATTTGAAGCATAAACCGTCATTTGTTTCATAGCAGACAGCAATTCTGAAATCTGAACTTGCAGCATTATTTTTTCTGAGATATCCGCAGAAATCATCAGCTTTGATATTGACTTCAAGGATTTTCTGAGATACGGATGAAAGATTTTGTTTCTGTACAGATACAAACTCATTATTATCATTCTGAATCAGAATATATACATCAGGTGAAGTTATAAGAGCTTTATTGAATACAGTAATAAAAATTTTTTCATTATTTTTTTCAGAAATGACAGCTGTATGATTTGAATTGATAACAATTTCGCCTTTTGAAATCATTTCTTCAATATTATCCATAATTTTCTCCTTTTTACACATAGAATTTGTGACTTTTTTCAGATATGTCGTTAATTATTCATACTTATTCAGTATATCATACATTAAATATTTTGTCAATCAGAAAACTGCGGTCAGAAAATCCGCCGACTGGCATTAAATTTGCGATAAATACTTGAAGAAATACAATTTATCTGATATAATAAATTAAATATATAAAAAAGAACAGGAGATGCTTATAAATTGGATATACAGATTATAACAGCTCCGCTTATCGGCGGACTTATCGGACTTTTGACCAATGGCATAGCAATAAAGATGATGTTCAGACCATTGAAACCTGTTTATATAGGCAAATTCAGAGTTCCGCTTACTCCGGGAATAATCCCCAAGGAAAAGGAACGTATTGCCAGAGCTGTAGGACGTGTAGTCGGTTCTGATATTCTTGATGATGATACTATTAAAAAAGCACTTCTCTCTGATAATGTTCATGACAAGATAAACAGCAAAATGGATGAAATCCTGAAGGAATACAAGGAGATGGATATATCTGTAGGAGAATATCTTGAAAATAAAAATCATCTTGAAATGGTTGACAGAATGGAATCAAAGGCTTCAGAGAATATTTCCGAATATATCAGAAAAAAAATGATTGATGCAGATGTGGGAATGCTTATAGTTGAAACAGCATTCACCGAAATTTCAGCAAAACTCAATCCTATGATACTGGCGATTGCAGGAAATGCGATAAATTCAGCAAAAGCTCCGATTGCTCTTAAAATAAACAATATGGTTGATGAAAAAGCCGGAGTTATGGTTAAGGAATATATTGATGATGAATATAAAAAAATAACTGAATATCCTGTCGGAAAAGCCGTTTCAGAGCTTGACAGCAAATATCCGGAACTTAAAGAAAAGATATGGAACGCTTATACATCACTTATTGAAAAGAAACTTAAAAATATGCTTGAAACATTTGATGTTGCAAGTGTTGTTGAAAAGAAAATAATTGAGCTTGATATTGAAGAAATGGAAAAGCTTATTCTTGCGATAATTAATAAGGAGCTTAATGCAATTATCTATCTCGGAGGAGTTCTTGGTATAATAATGGGTTTTATAAATCTTCTTTTCTGAAAAAATGCGGTCAGATTTTTTTTATCTGACCGCATTTTTACGCTGATGTATCATTAAAATATCAGAGTTTTACAAGATACTGTTTAAGAGTCATGAAGTCAAGAATATTTACTTCACCATCATAATTCACATCTGCGATATAGAATGTATCTTCATCAAATTCAATGTTATATGAAATGTACTGACCAATCATTGCAAGGTCAGCTATATCAACAGTGCCGTTATGGTTCACATCACCGGCAATCTGTTCCTGAACAGCTTCAACTGTAAAATTACAGTAATTTGAATATGATATTGAATCGCTGTAATCATCATTTACAGCCTTTACAACAGAGCAGTAATTTCCCTCTGAAAGATTTACATATGCAGAATATGTGTCAGCTGAAAATGCTTCACTGAATACATTTTCGCCTGTATCAGTATTGTATATGCTGAGGTCATAATGAGAGGTATTGTCACCATCACTGTACCAGCTTATATCAGCACCGCCGTTTTCCGCATTTGTATATGCATATGGAACTGAAGGATAAACTGTATCATTTTCGTTTTCATAGATTATTCCTGAAGGTTCAGAACCGCCCTGATAGCCCCAGCCTATAAATCTGTCCCAGTAATAGTCGCTTATCTGTTCTTCCCTGACGATTTTAACGCCGTGAACCATCTGATTATTTCCGGTATAGACTGCAACGTGACCATATTCGGAGGTATTGAAATAAAGACACGCACCTATCGGGATATTATCCCTTGAATCTGAAACAACCCAGTAATTATATGCATCTATAGCTGAATTTGCACCTTTTGAAGCATAAAGACCTGCACTTTCATAGCAGAGTCTTACAAATCTCTGACAGTAATTATTATAATCCGGACTGCCGATAAGACTTCTGCCATATGAAATAAGAGTTTCTGTCTGTGTAGAGCCGTCAGCTGATATCTGAACTGCTGAAACTGATGAGAGCATTGCGGCTGCGGCTGTCATGAATGCAATAATCTTCTTGTTCATATTAACCTCCGAAAAATATTCTGAAATAATTTTTACTTTATTGTAAAATGTAGAAATAATACAGTCATTTTTTATTAACCATTTTGTAAACTATGCTGTATAAATATCATAGCACAATTATCAGAGAATTTCAAGGATATTTATATATAAAATATTGCTGATAATATATCTGTTTTGACGAAAAAAGCATATTATTCTGAAAATGATATCATTTCAGCTATTTTTTCAACAGTCTGTTCTGTTGTAAGACCATCAGCTTCTATTGTTATATCAGCGTATTTTTCATAAAGAGGGATTCTTTCCTTGAAAAGTTCGAGGAGAGTTTCACCATCTTTCATGGCAACACCTCTTGTGGAGATGTTTGTAAGTCTTGAGTTTATTACTTCATATCTGTGTTTGAGATATACGGCAATACCATTCTTTTTAAGATGCTGCATAGCTTTTTCACCGTATACAACGCTTCCGCCGGTAGCAATTACTGTATCGGAAACATCAACATGGCTTACAGTTTCATTTTCAAAGTCAAGGAAGCCCTGCATACCTTTTTCGCCGATTATCTCAATAAGAGTTTTACCTGTCATATTCTGCATTACAAGGTCGGTATCCATAAATTTATATTTGATTACTTTTGCGAGGATAACGCCTACAGTGCTTTTACCGGAAGCCGGCATGCCTATTAAAATTATATTTTTGTTTTTCATTGAAATGCACTCCATTCAGAAAAAAATTTTTACCGTTTATTATTATAGATTATTTTTCAGCTTAATTCAACATAAATCTGAATTTCAGGTAAACAAATCCGGAAAATAACCATCAAATCCGGATTATTTGACTTTTGAAGGCTTGTTTGATATAATATTGATAACAGTTTATAAAGGAGAAATCGGGAGTATGAAAAATATTAAAATATCAGTAATCATGCCTGTTTACAATGCGGAAAAATATCTTGCACAATGCATAGAAAGCATTCTCAGCCAGAGCCTTGAGGATATCGAGCTTATATGCATTGATGACTGTTCAACAGACAGTTCACTTTCCATTCTTGAAGAATATGCCGCAAAGGACAGCAGAATGACAGTACTTTCAAATGACACAAATCATTATGCAGGATACTGCCGCAACAGAGGCATTGCCATTGCAGAAGGTGAATATCTTCATTTTATAGATTCAGATGACTATATGACGGAAAATGCATATGAAACTCTTTACAATGCCGCAAAAGAAAACAATACTGATATGATAAAGGCAAAATCAAAGGGAATAGATACTGCAACAGGCGTATATGTTCCTAATGCCCTTTATGACCTTTCAAAAATTCCTGATTCAGAATTTGGTTCTGTTATAAATTTCTATGAATGTCCGGAGCTTTTCATGTCAGTTGCAGTAACTCCGTGGAACGGAATATACAGAAGGGAATTTGTAACTGAAAACGGACTGCTTTTCAATAACCTTAAATGCGTAAATGACCGTTCATTCTATATATCGGCTATACTTAAAGCAAAATCAGTCATGCTCCTTGATTTCTGCATGATATGCCACAGAGTCAACAATCCTGAATCCCTTATAGGTCAGAGAGCAAAGAATTTTGACTGTCATTTCCGTTCATTCAATATAATCCGTGATATATGCGAAAATGCTCCTGAAAATGTAAAATATCTTATACTCCGCTATGAAATGAATGACCTTTGTGCATGGTTCAGCCGTTTCAGAAATGAATATTTCATTGACCTTTATCCTGAAATGAAACAGTTTTTAAATTCAGTGAATATAACTGAAATAATGCTTAAAGACCGTGAAAAGGAAAAATCATCATGGTATGGAATATGTTCTGATATACTTAAACTCTCACCATGCGACTATATAAAAAAATATGGCATTCCTGTGCTTGAAAGACGTTTCAACCGCAGAAACAGCTTTATTGAATGCTCATATGCAGTATATGTTAAGAACAGCAGAAGCAGTCTTTTGAAATTTGCCGATGAGATAAATGAAAACAGAGATATTCATACTGAATATATTTTTGTTGATGACGGTTCATATGACGGCTCATATGAAATACTTGTAAATCTTGCACTTAAATATGATAATGTAATAGTTATATTCAAGGACAATGCAGGCGTTGAGGAATGTCAGCGTACGGCACTCTATGCGGCGGCAGGCTCACAGTTCAGATTCTGTACAGCATCTGAAAAAACTGATGATGAGGATTGCAGTAATGATATCAGGGTATCTGTTATAGTTCCATGCTATAATGTTTCAGCGTATATAAGGGAATGCCTTGACAGCCTTATATATCAGACTCTTGAAGAAATTGAAATAATATGCGTAAATGACGGTTCTACTGACAATACTCCTGAAATTCTCAGAGAGTATGCCGAAAAGGACAGCAGAATAAAAATAATTGACAAGCAGAATTCAGGATACGGAAATACCATGAATATGGGCATCGATTCCGCAAGGGGAGAGTATATCGGAATACTTGAATCAGATGACTATGTAATGGTTGATATGTATGAATCGCTGTATAAAATTGCATCTGAAAACAATCTTGATTTTGTAAAGGCTGATTTCTACAGATTTTTCAATGAAAACGGCAAACTGGAGCTTTTCTATAACTCCATAACCAATAATAAAAAACAGTATTACAATAAAATAATGCGTCCGAGAGATGTTATTGAATCATTCAGATTCATAATGAACACATGGAGCGGTATATATAAAAGAAGTTTTATTGAGGAAAATAATATTCGTCATAATGAAACTCCCGGAGCATCATTTCAGGATAACGGATTCTGGTTTCAGACATTTGCACTTGCTGAAAGAG
>DJFA01000102.1:6706-8424 GCA_002431975.1 Ruminococcus sp. UBA5884 | reverse complement strand
TTCACCAATCGACATTTTTAACACAGGCAAAAGCTTATAATTATATTAAAAATAATACTCATATCAATATCAGATTGATTATAATAAAAAGGGCGGTGATATGGAATATATATTTACATTGATGTTCTGATAGTGCTCAATATATATATTACATATTTTCTGCTTATGGCTGCCGCTAAAATATCGCATACTCCGCTTAAAATAAAAAGATGCATTGCTGCATCTGTTATGGGCGGATTATTTTCATTGCTGATACTTGTTCCTGATATAAGCTGGATTGTTAATATTCTGCTTAAACTTATCGTTTCAGTAATTATAATTTCAGCCGCATTCGGAATAAAAAAAGGCTTTAAATATACTGCAAAGCTTGTACTTTGCTTTTATGCCATAAATTTTATATTTGCGGGAATAATGCTCTCTCTCAGATATGCATTTTCACTGTCATTTATGAAATTCAGCAATTCATATTTCTATATGGATTTTTCACTTTTAAGCCTTGTTATATTTACGATAATTTCATATGCGGCAGTATGTGCTGTGAGATATATAATAGACAGAAATTCAGTTTCCGGAGGCATATATAAAGTTATTATCAGACATAATGGAAAAACAATTTCAATTGACGGCATTGCTGATACAGGCAATTCTCTTTCAGACAGTTTCAGCGGAAAACCTGTTATCATATGCGGCAGGAATGAAATTGAAAAAATTATTGAAATCCCTGAAATGTCACTTATTTCAGGTGATTACAGTATTCTCAGGAATTTTAAAATAATACCTTATTCCACAATAGGCGAAAGCGGCATTATTCCCGTATTCGCTCCGGATGAGGTTCTTATAAAAGAGGAAAAATCAAATAAAATCAGGCAGACAGATGCATTGATAGGAATAAGCAATAAAAATATAAAGGCTGTTTTCAATCCCGGAATATTAAAATAATACTGATTAAAGAAGGGTGATATTATGAAAATGTTTGGTAAGCTGCTTTTGAAAATCAATCTCATTCTGCTTGAATGGAAGTGGAAATCCGGAGCTGATTCAGTATTTTATATAAACGGTTCGGAAACACTTCCTCCTCCGCTTAATAAGGAGGAAGAGGAGGAAACTTTTAAAATGCTTGACAGCAATAAACAGGAAGCTAAAGAACGTCTTATCGTACATAATCTAAGACTTGTAGTCTATATCGCAAAAAAATTTGAATCAACCGGAATATGTATTGAAGACCTTGTGTCAATCGGTACTATCGGTCTTATAAAGGCTGTGAATACATTCTGTCCGAGTAAAAATATAAAACTTGCAACATATGCTTCAAGATGTATCGAAAATGAAATACTTATGTTTTTAAGAAAATCATCTCAGTACCGCAATGAGCTTTCAATTGATGAACCGCTTAACGTTGACTGGGACGGCAATGAACTGCTTTTATCCGATATTCTTGGAACTGATGATGATGTAGTCAACAGAGGCATTGAGTCGGAAGCAGAGAAAAATATGCTCAGGGAAGCAGTGGACGAACTCGGTGAACGTGAAAAAATTATTATGGAAATGCGTTTCGGTCTTATAGATGGCAAGGAGAAAACTCAGAAAGAAGTTGCTGATGAAATAGGTATATCTCAGTCATATATTTCAAGACTTGAAAAGAAAATTATCAGAAAACTTAAAAAACAACTCGAAAAATTATAAGAATAACATTTATTTTAACGCCAATTCGATGGATT
>DJFA01000102.1:0-6654 GCA_002431975.1 Ruminococcus sp. UBA5884 | reverse complement strand
GGGCGACCATTGGTCGCCCGCCTGAAATTTCGGTGAATCTAACGGGCGACCGATGGTCGCCCCTACAGAATGTATGGAAAATCCGATATTTTCAATTGTTGAATTGGCGTAAAAAACGCACCTCTGATTTGAGGTGCATTTTTCTATTATAAACTCAGTTTTTTTCTGCAAAGTTCTGAAGTTCCCCAGTATGTAAGTCCTGCAATTATAAGACTTGAAATTATACTGATTATAAATCCTCCTGAACCGCCGAATACTGTAAGTACTATTTCATATGCAGATATATCTGCCGGAACATTGTCAATTGAAGATGCAGACGGTCTTATCAGATTAAGTATAAAATTCTGTATACATGTTATTGCAAAGAATATTCCTATTCCGATAACCCACTTTAACGGTACTCTCTCAAGTACTGTAGCGATAAGCATATATATAAAATAAATCGTTGAAACAAGCTGGAGATAAACTGCGATAATCATTATAATTATCATTGCTGTGCTTGAGGCTGATACTCTGTCAAACAGCATAAATATGCTTCCAAATTCAATCATATTATCATCATAAAATGATGGCATAGGAATAGATGCATTTAAAGCAGATAAACCAATAGAAAGAACTGAAACAGCAACTGATGCTATAAATGATGCGAGAATCTTTGCACCTATTATTTTATATGAACTGTTAGGTGTCATGAAAAGCATATAGCCGTTTTTATGCTTGTGTGTAACATCAAGCTCATATATATATACAGGATACATAATACACGCAGCAGGAATAAATGAAATGAACAGCATCATAATCATAGCTGCTATTGCAAACATTGTTTCACTTTTTATTAATATGCTTATCAGATAGAAAATTTCTGTTATTATTATAATTAAAAAGGCTGCAATAAGTGGTATTCTTGATTTTATAAATTCATGTTTTATAAGATTAATCATTTTTTATATCCTCCATAATACTGTCAAATGAATGATTTGCAAATGTTTCACGGTAAAGGTCTGACATTGAAAGTCCCTGTTCAGTTCTTATTTCCTCCATATCGCCCTGCATAACAGCTTTTCCGTCCTTTATTATTACAATATTATCGGTTATGCTTTCTATTTCATCAAAAAGATGACTTGAAATAATTATACAGGCATCATCTGAAACAGCTTTTATAATAGTCTGGATTACCATATCACGGGTTATGAGGTCAATTCCGTTAAGCGGTTCATCAAGCATTATATATTTTGCATTTCTTGAAAGGACAACTGATATTTTGAATTTTGCACACATACCTGATGACATACTTGCAGTTTTCATTTTCATATCAAGTTCCATTAACTGGATAAGCTTTTCAAATTTGCTGAAACTGAAATCATCATAGAAGTCACTGTAATATTTTCCGACATCTTTTATGCTCATACCCCTGTAAAAATAAAGTTCAGTAGGCATATATGATATGATTTTATTAGTTTTATATGATACCGGTTCGCCGTCAACAAGACATTCACCTGAATCAAGTTTTACAAGATTGCAGGCTGTTTTCATAAGAGTGGTTTTTCCATGACCGTTTGGGGCGGCAAGAGCATAGACTCTGCCTCTTTCAAACTGTGCATCAAGACCATCAAGAGCATTTTTCTTTCCATATTTTTTTACTGCGTTTTTAAATTCAAGCATATGATTACTCCTTTTCATTTTTTCTGATAATTTCGATGATATCATTGTCTGTGTAGTCAAGAGAGTGCATTTTTTCGATAAAATCCTTTACAATTGAGTTTACCATCTGATTTTTAATATTTTCAACAAGATTTTCATTTTCCATAACAAATGTTCCCAGACCTCTTTTAGTGTAGCATATCCCTTCCATTTCAAGATATTTATAAATCCTCTGTACCGTATTTGGATTTACCTTATACATTGCAGCCAGCTCATTATTTGAAGGGAGTTTATCACCGGCTTTTATTTTACCGGTAATGAGCTGTTTTTTTATATCATCAGCCACCTGAAGATATATCGGCATATTATTATTAAATTCCAACTGCACCACCTCACTACCTAAATAGTACACTATTTTTGAATGATTGTCAAGTACTTTATAAAAAATTTTTTTTATTTTGTAGGGGCGACCATTGGTCGCCCGTTGCAGTTTACCATAATTTCAGATAGTTAACCAATGATTTTTATGCAGGAAACAGATATCAAATTTATGTTTCAACCATAATTTGAACGGGCGACCAATGGTCGCCCCTACAGAATGAATCTGCGTTAAAATTTTACTGTCAAATTTGGATTTAACTATTGAATTATTTCTTAATTTATGGTATAATATCTGCATATGGAGATGTATCGAAGTGGTCATAACGAGAACGACTCGAAATCGTTTGAACAGTAAAATGTTCCGTGGGTTCGAATCCCACCATCTCCGCCACTTAAAAGCACATTTAATTAAAATGTGCTTTTTATTATATCCATAAAAAGGGAGTGTTCATATGACTGAAAAGGAAAAAGCTAAGGCAGGTTTTCTTTATGATGCAAATTATGATAAAAGTCTTCTTGATGAGAGAATTAAATGTGCTGAATTATGTTATCAGCTTAACAGCATACCTAATTATCAATTTGAAAAAAGAAACAAAATCCTTCATGAAATGCTTGGGGATATGAAAGACAGTGCGGTAATTCATTCACCATTCATCTGCGATTACGGATATAATATTCATATCGGTGAAAATTTCTTTTCAAATTATAACTGTACAATTCTTGACGGTGCAGAAGTTACTTTTGGCGATAATGTTTTTATAGCTCCGAACTGCTGTTTTTCAACTGCCGGTCATGCAATTGATGCTGAACAGAGAAACAAAGGCCTTGAAATAGCATGGAAAATAAAAGTAGGCAATAATGTCTGGATAGGAGCAAATGTTGTGGTTCTGCCAGGAGTTGAAATAGGGGATAATACCATAATAGGTGCTGGAAGCGTGGTTACAAAGAATATCCCTTCAGGAGTAATTGCTGTCGGAAATCCATGCCACGTACTCAGAGAAATTACTGACGAGGATAAGCATAAATATAAAATGGCTGAATAAAAAAATGTCCGGAATTGAAATCCGGACATTATTTTTATCTGTTGAAATATCGGTAATCCTTGGTAAGCAGAGTAAGTATATAGAGTCTTGCTTCATCACGGTACTGCGGTTTTGCCATGTAATACATATAGCTTTCAAGTACTGTTATATCCGGCAGCGGTCTGCCTTCTATCTTGAAATTGCTGAATCCCATAGGAACATATTTATTATAGATATCCTCAGGCTTTATATGAGTTTTCCATTTTGTAGTCTGATAAAATGATTTCTGCATATGTTCGCAGGTGAATTCAGGCATATTGAATTGTTTGCCGGTCTGCATACATTCGCAAAGCTCAATCTGATATTTTCCTATGTATTCATAATGTTCACCACGTCTTTTGCAGTCAGGCACACAGCATGGATTTACAAGAAGTTCACATCTGTCCTTGAATGCTATCTTTTCAAGGCGTTCAAAATCATTGTTCCAGTTATAATCGAGAACTACAAGACTGTAATCATGCATAAATTCCTTGTCAAGGCTTTCCTCATCTCTTAACTGTTTGCAGGTGGAGCTTATAATCTTGAATGACGGATAATTTTTACGGATATACTGCTCAAGAACAGGAGATACCACTATTACCTCATTCATTCCGTTGTCAGCCATCTGAAGACATTTATTGCAGAAAGGGTCATGTATATGTTTTTCAGTAATAAGGGGATTGCTGAATGCAAATCTGCATGGAATACCTCTGCGGTTGAACTGCTGTATAACGGCTCTTATATAGTTGTCGTCAACAGTGCCGCTGAAATTTCTTCCTCCGTTCCATAATGATGTAGGGAATGTTCCGTAAACAGAACCTATTTTAAGATTATCATAAAAAAATTCAGGATGTTTCTGCATTGTTTCGTAAAGCAGTATATTGAGTTTGAAATGCCTTACAAAATCAGGTATATGATATTTTATATCCATATGAGGAATCTCCTTTTTGATTTGATATTGATTATCAGGTGGGGTACAGAAAATAATCATCGATTATTTAACGCCAATTCGATGATTATTATTTGTAGGGGCGAACTGTGTTCGCCCGTTCCAATTTACCGTAATTTCAGGCGGGCGAACACAGTTCGCCCCTACAGAATAAACAAAAATTTCATTTTTTTTATTATAAAATTTTGTTGTAGAATTGGCGTTATTTAAGCTGAACGATTGTAACGCCGTCTTCACCTTCGCCGAAAAGTCCGAGTCTGAATGATTTGACGGATTTTAACTGTTTAAGACGCTGATGCACTGCGGCACGCAGTATTCCAGTACCTTTTCCGTGGATAATTGTTACAACTCCTACATTAGCCATTACTGCATTGTCAATAAATGCTTCCATTTCATAAACGCCCTCATCAGCGGCTTTTCCTCTTATATCAAGCTCCATTGAAGCTTTTCTGGAAGCTTTGCTCTGAACGCCTTTGATTGAAACGCCTTTTTTAGGCTTATTATTTTCATCTGACTGCTGTTTTTCGATAAGTCTTAATTTTTTTACATTTACCTTGGTTTTCATAGAACTTGTCTGAACGAAAACATAGCCGTTTGAATCAACATTTCCTGCAACAGTGCCTTTTTTATTGATATCTGTTATAAGAACTCTGTCGCCTTTTTTAAGAGGACGGGGGAGCTTATAATCTGCATTTCTGTCTGACTGTACAGGATTTGCTTCATCATACATTTTATTGAATGCACGTTTTACGCCGCTTCTTGCATCGTAATATTTCTGGCTGAAATCAGATTTATCTTTAAGCTTTTTAATTTTTTCGAGTTCATCAAGCAGTTCATTTGACTGAACCTTGGTACGTTCAACTATTGCAGACGCTTCAAGGCGAGCTTTTTCAAGCTCCGATTCAATGCTTTCATGGAACTTGTCACGTTCTTCCTTTAAAAGTTCTGAAGTTTGTTCTGCTTCCTTGTTGAGGCGTTCAAGCTCCTTGTTTCTGGATTCAAATTCACTTCTTGCATTATCGAGTTTTTCTATAACATTTTCGATATGTCTGTTTTCTTCATTTATAAGGCTTTTTGCATAATTTATCACATCATCAGGCATACCGAGTTTTTTTGAAATTGCAAACGCATTTGATTTTCCCGGAGAACCTATTATAAGTCTGTATGTCGGACTCAATGATTTTATATCAAATTCACATGAAGCATTTTCTACATTTTCAGTTTCTATTGCATAGAGTTTAAGCTCCTGATAATGAGTTGTCACCATCATTTTAACTTTTAATGATTTGAGTTTTTCAATTACTGAAACTGCAAGTGCAGAACCCTCTACAGGGTCAGTTCCTGAACCGAGTTCATCGAGAAGAACAAGTGATTTTTCATTGGCAGTACGGATAATTTCGATAACTTTATTTGTATGTGCTGAAAATGTCGAGAGATTATTTTCAATGCTCTGGCTGTCGCCGATATCAACAAGTATATGTTCAAAAACTGAAACCTTACTGCCCTCCGCAGCCGGTATAAGCAGTCCGCACATCGTCATTGCAGTAAGCAGTCCTGTTGTTTTGAGTGAAACTGTTTTTCCGCCTGTATTAGGCCCTGTTATTATAAGAGTCTGATAATTTTCACCTATTGAAATATCAACAGGCACAACCTTTTCCTTGCTGATAAGCGGATGCCTTGCTTTTTTAAGATTTATTATTCCGTCATCTGAAACTTCGGCAGGAAATGCTTTCATTTTTACAGCAAGTGATGCCTTTGCAAAATAAAGATTAAGTTCTGCACATACATCATAATTTTCTGATATGGAATCTGATGCGGCGGCACAGTCTGCACTGAGCTGTGCAATTATGCGTTCAATTTCCTCCTGTTCCATACGCTGGAGAATTTTTATATTGTTATTTGTTTCAACTACTGCGAGAGGTTCAATGAAAATAGTCTGACCGCTTGATGATGTATCATGTACAAGTCCCTGAATATTGCCTTTATGTTCGGATTTGACAGGAAGAACATATCTTCCGTCACGCATGGTTACGATTGAATCCTGAAGGCATTTCTGTACTGATGATGATTTTATCATTTTATCAAGTACATTTCTGAGGTCTGCACCGGCTTTTGCTATTTTGCGTCTTATTGAGGCGAGTTCTGAGCTGGCATTGTCGCTTATCTGGTCATCTGAAATAATTGACATTTCAATCTTGTCTTTAAGGTATGAATCAGGCATAAGTCTTGAAAAAAGATAGTCAAGTTCTGTTTCTGAATTTTCACAGTGGCCATGCCAGTCATAGAGAATCTGTATCTGACGGAGCATATTTCCTATATCAAGCAGTTCACGCAGAGAAAGACTTGCACCGGATTTTGCTCTTGAAAGTGAATTTTTTATATTTTTAAATGATATGAATGACGGCGAACCGTAACGCATACAGAGGTCAAGTGCCTGAGAGGTTTTAAGTACTTCAAGTTTTACTGTTGTAAAATCAGATGAAGGCACAAGTTCTCTTGCAAGGCGGCGGCTTTCATCATTTGAACATTCGCCGGCAAGCATTTCAAGTATCTTATGAAGTTCAAGTGTTTTAAAATATTTATTCATAGTTTATATATCCCACATTCTTTGTTTTTTATATA
>DJFA01000042.1:10747-24836 GCA_002431975.1 Ruminococcus sp. UBA5884 | reverse complement strand
AGTTCATATTTTATGCCGAGATTTTTCCATTTGAAAACTCCGAGTGAATGATAAGGCAATACATCGACTCTTTCAACATTGCCAAGAGTTTTTATAAATTCTGAAAGCTTGTCAAGGTCTTCATCAAAATCGCTGAGAGTCGGGACAAGTACATGACGCAGCCATACCGGCTTGTTTATATCCGAAAGATATCTTGCCATATCAAGTATATTACTGTTGTCAAATCCGGTGATATGCTTATGTCTTTCAGGATTTATTTCCTTTATATCAAGCATTACAAGGTCAGTATATTTCATAAGCTCTGAAAATTTTGAGAAAAATGGTTCTTCTCTTGTAAAAGGCTGTCCGGCGGTATCAATTGCAGTATTTATATCATTTTCCTTAGCTTTTTTCAAAAGTTCTGTAAGGAAATCAATCTGGAGCAGAGGTTCTCCGCCGCTTACAGTTATTCCTCCGCCGTTTTTCCAGTAGCTTTTATATCTCAATGCACGTTTTATAAGCTCATCAGCAGAAAATTCATCTCCGCCCTGAGTTTTCCATGTATCAGGATTATGACAGTATTTGCATCTCATATGGCAGCCCTGAAGAAAGATTACAAAACGCACTCCCGGGCCGTCAGCCGCACCGAAGCTTTCAATTGAATGTACATAACCATTCATAAAAAAATTCCTCCTTTTAAAAATATATCAGCCTCTCTGCCTTCAGGCACAGAGGCTGATATTATATTTATAACATATTATCCTTAAAATGTCAACAATTACATTGAGTGATGGAATGTTCTTGAGATAACATCAAGCTGCTGTTCACGTGTAAGGTCAATGAACTTAACTGCATAGCCTGAAACACGGATTGTAAAGTTAGCATATTCTTCTTTTTCAGGATGTTCCATAGCGTCAATGAGTTTTTCCTTGCCGAATACGTTAACGTTGAGGTGATGAGCTCCACGGTCGAAATATCCGTCAAGAACATTAACAAGGTTTGTAACACGTTCTGTTTCGTCATTTCCGAGAGCTTCAGGGCTTATTGTCTGAGTATTTGAAATACCGTCAAGAGCATATTCATAAGGAAGCTTTGCAACAGAGTTGAGTGATGCAAGCAGACCATTCTTTTCTGCACCGTATGACGGGTTTGCACCAGGTGAAAGAGGTTCGCCGGCTTTTCTTCCGTCAGGAAGTGAAGCTGTAGCCTTACCGTATACAACGTTTGATGTGATTGTAAGGATTGAAGTTGTAGGTTCTGAATCACGGTATGTGTGGCACTGTTTGATTTTCTGAAGGAATGTTTTGAGGAGCCATACTGCGATATCGTCAGCACGGTCATCATCGTTACCGTATCTCGGGAAGTCGCCTTCTGTTTCAAAGTCAACAGCAATGCCGTCAGCATCACGGATTACCTTTACCTTTGCATACTTGATTGCACTGAGTGAGTCAACAACGTGTGAGAATCCGGCAATACCAGTAGCAAATGTACGTTTGATATTTGTATCTATGAGAGCCATTTCAGCTGATTCATAGTAATATTTATCATGCATATAATGAATAAGGTTAAGAGTATGAACATAAATGCTTGCGAGCCAGCTCATCATAGCATCATATTTCTGCATAACTTCATCATAGTCAAGATATTCAGAAGTAATCGGAACGTATCTTGGCCCTACCTGAACCTTAGTCTTTGCGTCAACACCGCCGTTTATAGCATAGAGGAGGCATTTTGCAAGGTTTGCACGAGCACCGAAGAACTGGATTTCCTTACCTGTCTGGGTAGCTGATACGCAGCAGCAGATAGCATAGTCATCGCCCCATACAACTCTCATTACATCATCATTTTCATACTGGATTGAGCTTGTTCTTACTGAAATTGCAGATGCATAACGCTTGAATGCTTCAGGGAGTTCTGATGAATAGAGAACTGTGAGGTTTGGTTCAGGAGAAGGTCCCATATTTTCAAGAGTATGGAGGAAACGGAAATCGTTCTTTGTAACCATCGGTCTGCCGTCAACGCCCTTGCCTGCGATACTGAGAGTAGCCCATACCGGGTCGCCTGAGAAGAGTTCATTGTATGAAGGGATACGGGCGAATTTTACCATACGGAATTTCATAACCATATGGTCAATGAGTTCCTGAGCTTCAGATTCTGTAAGTATTCCTGCATCGATATCACGCTGGATATAGATATCAAGGAATGTTGAGATACGTCCTACACTCATTGCAGCACCGTTCTGAGTCTTTACAGCTGCAAGATATCCAAAGTAGAGCCACTGGCATGCTTCCTTTGCATCTTTTGCAGGAACTGAAATATCAAAGCCGTATGACTTAGCCATTTCCTTCATTTCCTTGAGAGCCTTTATCTGCATGCTGATTTCTTCACGCAGACGGATAACATCGTCACGCATTTTGCCGTTTCCGCAGTGAGCAAGGTCATCTGCTTTCTTTGCAACGAGGTAATCAATACCGTAAAGAGCAATTCTGCGGTAGTCGCCTACGATTCTTCCTCTGCCGTAAGTATCCGGAAGACCTGTGATTATTTTATTTTTACGGGCAGCACGCATTTCAGGTGTATATGCGTCAAAAACGCCCTGATTATGAGTTTTATGATATTCTGTAAAAATCTTATGAAGTTCCGGGTCTGGCTTATATCCGTAAGTTTCACATGCTTCTTCAGCCATTCTTATTCCGCCGAAAGGCATGAATGCACGCTTGAGAGGCTTGTCTGTCTGAAGACCAACTACTTTTTCGAGGTCTTTGAGTTCTGGGTCAATATAGCCCGGTTCATGTGAAGTAATTCCTGATACGATATGAGTGTCCATATCGAGAACGCCGCCCTTGGCACGTTCTTCCTTCTGAAGCTCTTTAAGTTTGCTCCAGAGCTTTTCTGTAGCTTCTGTAGGTCCAGCGAGGAATGATTCATCGCCGTTATAAGGAGTGTAGTTGTTCTGAATAAAATCACGTGTATTTACATCTGTACGCCACTTAGTTCCTTTAAAACCCTTCCACTGTTCAAAATCAACCATAATTTGAATTCCTCCGTTTTTTAGATTGCTTCACTTAAAAAAATGATATAAGCACACATTATAACAGTAATAACAGTACATTTAAAGTATTGTTATAACTTTAACAATATTATAACACATTAATATTAAGTCAGTCAAGAATAATTTTTTTATTTGTACAGTATTAATAATTAATATAAACAAACTACAAATATTTATAACAAGTTATCAGTATATACAGCATATGAGAACAGAAAAAGGAAAAAAATTATTACAAAAATTTTTTTAAAAGTTATAATTGACAAACTCATGTCTTTTATGCTATTATGTTATCAGTTAGCAGACGCTAATTGCAGTCAGTGATATAAAAAATCCTGATTTTTTCATGGCAGACCTGCCGGTATTTCAAACTGAAAGGAGATTTCAATTTATGAGTGTAGTAGTTGTCGGAGGAAATGACCGCATGGCTACCAGATATAAAGATATCTGCAAGGCATATAACTGCAAGGCAAAGGTTTTTACACAGATGCCTTCTGATTTTGAAAATAAACTCGGAACACCTGACCTTATGGTTGTTTTTACAAACACCTGTTCACATAAAATGGTAATCAGTGTCAATCAGAGGTCTGAAAAATATGATATACCTGTTGCAAGAATCCACAGTGCAAGTGCAACAGCACTCAAAAACATTCTTGAACAGTACTGCAAATAATTTTTTAAATATCGGTTAGCATATGCTAATTGAAGGAGCTGATAATAAATGCCGGAAGCTGAATATATAAATTTCGGACAGAAACTTGCTTTTCATACTGCCCCGACTCTGCTCGGAATAAAATGTGCAAATCTCATCTCACTTTCATGTGATGAATATGATATCGATGCACACTGTGAGTATTTTAACAGAAAAGTCTGTTCAAAGGGTCTTGAAATGAAGGTTCTTTGCAGATGTGAAAAGCTTGCAAGAATCCTGATTTACAATAAAAAAATGCTCTCTGAACGCATAAAGGATAAAAATGTGCGTATCATGCTTGAAAAATGCGGATATGATAAGAATGCATCTCTTGATGAATGTCTTGAGTATCTCGGCAGCCGCATTTCATGCTGTGACAGCTTTCCGCATGAGATAGGAATATTCCTCGGATATCCGCTTGAAGACGTAGAAGGCTTTATCAGAAACAAAGGCGAAAATTTCAAGCTCTGCGGTTGCTGGAAAGTCTATGGTAATGCCGAATCAGCTCAGCGTACATTTACCAGTTATGACAGATGCAGAAAATTCTTATGCAGAAAACTCAATGAAGGTGCTGATATCTATCAGGCACTCAGAATATCTTAGGAGGTTTTATTTTTATGAAAACAGCAGTAATCTACTGGAGCGGTACAGGAAATACCGAAATGATGGCAAAAGCAATCGCTGAAGGTGCAGGAGCTGATATATTCACTGTCTCAGAATTCAGCGGAAATATCGAAGATTATGACAAAATTGCATTTGGCTGCCCTGCAATGGGTGCTGAAGTCCTTGAAGAAGATGAATTTGAACCATTTTTCACAGATGCTGAAAGCAAGCTTTCAGGAAAAACAGTTGCTCTTTTCGGCTCTTATGGCTGGGGTGACGGCGAATGGATGAGAAACTGGGAAGAACGTGTTAAAAACAGCGGTGCTGTACTGCTTAATGATGAAGGTTTTATCGTCAATGAAACTCCTTCAGATGATGACCTTGCAAAATGCACTGAAATAGGCAAAGAACTCTCCAAGTAAGAGATTTATCCTTATAAATCCCCTTAAAAAAGCTGTTCTGATTGATGATAATCAGAACAGCTTCTTTTTTCTGTAGGGGCGAACTGTGTTCGCCCGCCTGAAATTCCGGTAAATCTAACGGGCGAACACAGTTCGCCCCTACAAATAACAACCATTGAATTTGTGTTAAAATAACGCAAATTCAACAACAAAATTTTATGATTAAAAACAAGGAATTTCCCCTACAGAACAGTTTATCTTGCAAGAATATAGTCAGTAATCTTGTCCGCACCTTTTTCAGAAATATTGGCTACGATTGAAACCGCATCATTATCAGCAGTTTTTTCGTCCATTCCAATCTGGGTGTGCAGAAATTCACGTATTACAATACACTTCATAAATATTGAATTGGCTTCCTTTATACCTGTTTCAGTAAGAGATATCTTGCCGTATGGTTCTTTGATTATATAACCGTTCTCGCAGAGTTTCTGAGTCATTGTAACAGTGCTTGCCTTGCTTACTCCTACAATTTTCGCAACATCTGCCGATTTGACGATATTTCCGCTCTGACCGAGTTTATATATTGCAAACAGGTATTTTTTCTGTGAATATGTCAGCATACAGTCAACCTCCGTTATTGTTTTTTGCCATGGCATACAGAAGCATTCGGACAGCCTGCACATTTACAGCCGCAGGAAGATTTTCCGGCTTTTTTATCTTTTCTGAGTTTTGAAATGACAAGCAGAACTACTGCTATAAGAAGTATGCACACGATAATTGTGGCGATATTTTCAGAAAGAAACTCCATCATAATATTTTCCTCCTCAAAATAAAAGGCGGGCAGTTATCTGTAAGAACTGCCCGCCATAGACTTTATATTTATGCTTTGACTTTAACTTTTGTGGTAAGTGTTTCACTTTCCTTGTAAGGTCTTACGAGCATATAAATCATGAATGCAAGAACTATTACAGCTGCAATGAGTCCGATAACATTTACACTGCCTGTAAAGAGAAGTCCGAACTGATATACCATCAATGAAACTGCATATGCAAATCCGCACTGATAAAGGATTGCGAATGCTGTCCATTTGCCGTTGTTCATCTCACGCTTGATAGCACCCATTGCTGCGAAGCACGGAGCACAGAGAAGATTGAATACAAGGAATGAATAACCTGAAAGTGCTGTAAATGTTGTTGCCATCTGTCCCCAGATTTCGTCACCGTTTTCAGAAACTTCACCGCCGAAGTGGAAGAGTGTTCCGAATGTTGCAACAACGTTTTCCTTGGCGATAAGACCTGTAACTGTAGCAACGGCAGCTTTCCAGTCGCCCCAGCCGAGAGGTATGAAAAGAGGAGCAATAATATTTCCGATTTTTGCAAGTATTGAATTGTCAAGGTCATCAATCATTCCGAATGAGCCGTTTTCTACTCCAAAACTCTGTAAGAACCAGAGAATAATTGCTGAAAGGAGGATAACTGTTCCGGCTTTCTTGATAAATGACCAGCCTCTTTCCCACATTGAACGGAGAACATTTCCCACTGTAGGCATATGGTATGCAGGAAGTTCCATAACAAATGGTGCAGGGTCGCCGGCAAACATCTTTGTTTTCTTGAGCATGATACCTGAAACGATGATAGCTGCAACGCCTATAAAGTAAGCTGAAGTTGCAACCCATCCGGCATTGTCAAACAAAGCACCTGCGATAAGACCGATAATCGGGAGTTTTGCACCGCATGGAATAAATGTTGTTGTCATAATAGTCATTCTTCTGTCACGTTCATTTTCGATTGTACGGCTTGCCATAACTCCAGGAACGCCGCAGCCTGTACCGATAAGCATAGGAATGAATGATTTTCCTGAAAGACCGAATTTTCTGAAAATTCTGTCCATTACGAATGCGATACGAGCCATATATCCGCATGATTCAAGGAATGCAAGGAATATAAAGAGTACAAGCATCTGAGGAACGAATCCGAGAACCGCACCGACACCGCCGATAATACCGTCAACTATAAGACCTGTAAGCCAGTCTGCACAGCCGATATTTTCAAGGAGAGTCTGAGCTCCTGGAGATATCCATTCTCCGAAAAGCGTATCATTTGTCCAGTCAGTCAGCCAACCGCCGACTGTTGTTATTGAAACATAGTATACAATAAACATTACAACTGCGAAAATAGGAAGAGCAGCCCAGCGGTTTGTAACAATCTTGTCTATCTTATCTGAAACAGTCATACCTCTGTTTTTCTTTTTAAGGCAGTCCTTAATGATAGTTCCTATGTATATATAACGTTCATTGGTGATAATACTTTCTGAATCATCGTCCATTTCATTTTCAGCTGAAACGATATCATTTTCAATATGAGCCTTATGAGCATCTGAAATTTTAAGCATTTCAAGAACTTTTGAATCACGTTCAAAAATCTTGATAGCGTACCATCTCTGCTGTTCTTCAGGAATATCATGAAGTACTTCTTCTTCGATATGAGCAATTGCGTGTTCAACGCAGCCGCAAAAACTATGCTGAGGAATTGCAGCCTTTTTGCCACTTGCTGCTTCAATAGCCTTGCTTGAAGCTTCATTTATGCCTGTTCCTTTAAGAGCAGATATTTCAACTACCTGACAGCCGAGTTCCTTTGCAAGCTGTGAAATATTTATCTTGTCGCCGTTTTTGTTTACAACGTCCATCATATTTACAGCACAAACAACAGGTATTCCGAGTTCAACAAGCTGAGTTGTAAGATAGAGGTTTCTTTCAAGGTTAGTACCGTCAATGATATTGAGTATTGCATCAGGACGTTCGCTTATAAGATAATTTCTTGCAACTACTTCTTCAAGAGTATAAGGTGAAAGTGAGTAGATACCCGGAAGGTCAACAATAGTTACGTCTTTGTGACCTTTGAGCTTACCCTCCTTTTTTTCAACAGTAACGCCGGGCCAGTTGCCGACAAACTGATTTGAACCTGTCAGGGCATTGAAAAGCGTTGTTTTACCGCAGTTCGGGTTGCCCGCAAGAGCAATTTTAATCTCCATATTCAAAAAATCCTTTCCGTAAAAAGTTTGAGTAGTCTAACTTTGTTAGCTTTCGCTAACCGCACGTCAGAATTAAACTGTTTCAATCATTTCAGCATCAGCTTTTCTGAGAGAAAGCTCATAGCCACGAACAGTTACTTCAACAGGGTCACCGAGAGGTGCAACTTTTCTTATAAAAATCTGAGTACCCTTTGTGATACCCATATCCATAATTCTGCGTTTTACCGCACCTTCGCCGTTAAGCTTCTTTACTGTAACGGTCTGACCGATTTTTGCATCTTTAAGAGTTGCCATTATAAAATCATCTCCCTTTTCATACCATAATTTTGCTTGCCATTTCCTTGGAAACGGCTACTCTTGATTCTTTGACATTTACGATTACATTACCGCTTATTTCGCTTATTACTGTTACTTCTCCGCCGGCAACAAAACCGAGATTTTCAAGAAATTTTCTTGTATCAGGATTTCCGCCTATTTTTTTAATGATATTTGATTCACCAGCGGTTGCTAATGTCAATGGCATCATCATACTCCCCCGATTCATTTTTAAAATCATCAGCCGGTAATTTCACGGAGTCTGACACTGGATTCAAAGCAATGAGGGATACCTGTTTATCTCCGCCCTTCACTGCCTTATCAAAGTTAGCCTTAACTAACACTTGCTTATATTTTTCGGTTAGCTTTCGCTAACCTATTTCATATAATACTCTAAAACATCTTAAATGTCAATAGTTTTTTTTAAAATTATAAGAAAAAGAAGTAATTTTGTAAGAAATGCACATGAAATATTGTTAGTCGTTGCTAACTTTGCTTGATATGCACAATAACAGTATTATTTAATGCCGATTCGATGGATTGTCTATGTAGGGGCGAACTGTGTTCGCCCGTTGGAGTATGCTGTAAATCTTGGCGGGCGAACTACAAAATGAATTTGCATATTATTTAATCTGAATTTCAGATGAATGAATTACAGAAAACAGCAATCGAATATGCGTTATATTAACATTAATAAACAGACTTCAAGCAGAAAAGCAATTGCTGATGATATATACATAAGAGCATTTACCTTTCTGATATCATTATATTCAGCATTTCTTATATTATCACCTATAAAAGGCTTTTCAACAGCCTTTCCGAAATAATCATGAGTTCCGCCGAGCTGTATATTCAAAGCTCCTGCGGCAACAGATTCAGTCTGTGCGGAATTTGGGGAAAGATGATTTTTTCTGTCACGGATAAAAATTCTGAAAGCAGATTTTCCGTCAAGACCTGTTAAAAATGCTGCGGCAATCATAAACAGAGCCGCTATTCTTGACGGAATAAAATTGAATATATCGTCCATATAAGCCGCACATCTGCCGAGATAAATATATTTTTCATTTTTATATCCGAGCATTGAATCCATGGTATTTACTGCCTTATAAAGAAATCCTGCCGGAACTCCGCCGACTGCAAGATAAAAAAGAGGAGCAATAACTCCGTCAGTAGTATTTTCCGCAACAGTTTCAACAACTGCTTTGATAATTTCCTGTTCGTCAAGATTCTGGGTATCACGTCCTACAAGATATGAAAGGAGTTTTCTTGCTTTTTCAATATCATTGTTTTTAAGTGCATAAAATACTTTCATACTTTCAGTATAAAGGCATTTTGCGGCAAGTATCTGATAAATCCAGAATGTCTGTATTATAAATTCAAGTATATAATTTATTTTTCCTGCAATACTTAAAATAAAAAACGGTATTAAAAATGATATGGAAGCAGTCACAATCCATATACAGCAGCCTGCGGCAAGTCTGCCTTTTTTTGAATTGCTGAAAATCCGGCAGAATAATTTTTCTGAAAATGAGATAAGTTTTCCCATATATACAACAGGGTGCGGCAGTGAATAGGGGTCACCGAAAATGCCATCAATAATAAATGCAACTGCAAGACTTAATGCAAAACTCATATTATATCACTCCGGTTATAAAAACTGATATTTTTCAACTGAAATATCGCTGAAATCAGCCGGTTCGCTGTATGCGGCAAGAGCATAATCAAACAGTTCAGCTCCGATTACAGCTCCCGTGCCTTCGCCGAGCCGCATTCCGCAGTTTATAAGCGATATTTTTCCGACTGCATCAAGAACAGATTTTCCTGCCGGTTCAGCGGAACAGTGTGAGGCAAATATATAGTCACTGCATTCAGGGACTGCTTTTATGGCACAATCTGCGGCAACAGCTGAAATAAATCCGTCAATTATAACAGGGATTCTGTATAAAGCTCCGCCTATAAAACAGCCTGCCATTGCACATATATCAAATCCGCCAAGCTTTGACATTACATCAGTTATATTGTTTCTGTCCGGTTTGTTGACTTCAATAGCCTGACGGATAACATCTGTTTTATGGATAAGTGCATTATCCGAAAGACCTGCACCTTTTCCCGTAACTGATTCGGGAGGAACATTTTCAAGAACTGAGATAACCGCACTTGATGTAGTAGTATTTCCTATACCCATTTCGCCTGTCATAATCATATTATAGCCTTGTCCATGAAGGTCATTTACAATTTCAATGCCTGTCATTATGGCTTTTATGCATTGTTTTTCAGACATAGCCCTGCCTGATGCAATATTCTGCGTACCATATGCAATTTTGCGGTCAATAATCCCTTTGCAGTTCATATCCTTTGCAATTCCCACATCAACAGGAAATACATCTGCACCGCATTTTTTTGCAAATGCATTTACAGTGGCTGTACCTTTTGCAAAGCTTTCAGCAACCGAAGCAGTAACTTCACTTCCGCATTGTGAAACTCCCTCTGCGACCACTCCGTTGTCAGAACAGAATATTACAACAGCTTTTTTATCAATAACGGGAATGAGTTTTTTCTGGATTCCTGCGAGTCTTACTATTATTTTTTCAAGTTCTCCAAGACTTCTGAGAGGTTTTGCGATATTATCCCATTTTTCCTGAGCAAGACGGCAGTATTCCATATCAACCGGCTGTATATTGTTTCTTATTTCATCAAAATTCATTAAAAAGCTCCTCAATACTCATAAGATTCATTCTGTCCTCCGGTGATTCTATCAGGATTACCGGTATATCAGCCTTTTCGGCAGCATTTATTTTTTCAAGTACTCCGCCTCTTTTTCCGCTGTCCTTTGATACAAGTATGTCAATATCATATTTTTTTATCAGATTATATGTGTCATCAGACGTAAACGGCGGCATTCCAATTATTATATTATCCATATATCCGCAGCATCTGTTCAATGATTCAGGAGTATTTATTATTCTTACAAATGCACGTTTTCTGAAATCAATGATGTTTTCAGCATAAAACAAAAGAGTATTTACTCCTGTAGTAAAAAGAATCCGTGATTCAGGACAGCTGTTAAGATAATCCGCCGCCCTGAATTTATCCGCAGCAGTAATTATCCTTTTATAGCTATAATTCTGTTTTTCCCTGCCGGCACGAAAATACGGGATATTTTCAGCATCGCATACTTTTCTGACTGTTCGGGTAACCTCCACGGCGAACGGGTGCGACATATCAACAACGCAGTCAAACTTCGGCAGTATCTTTAAAAATCCGTCATAGTCAAGTCTTCCCGTATGTATACGGCAATCAAGACCTTCAAGCATATCCCGCCCGAGTTCCGTAGCGGCAAATGCGGTTATACTGTACTTATTCTGAAAAGCTTCTATAAAAACAGCACTTTCACTTGTTCCGGCAATAACAGCTATATTTTTAAAGTCCGACATTGTAGCCCCTCGGAGTTATCATTCTGTTGTTATTCATATAAGTACCGGAATTTCCTACTATTACGATTGTAAGCATATCAACATATTCATTTTTAAGATTTCCAAGTGTTGTAATCTTATATGATTGTTCATCTCTGCCGGAATTTCTGACTATTCCGACAGGAGTATCACTGCTTCTGTACTTCATAATAATATCAGCGGCATGATTAAGGTAATCAGAACGCTTTATGGATTTAGGATTATATATCCCTATAACAAAATCGCCCTCTGCCGCACATTCAATTCTTTTATAGATAAGCTCAAGCGGAGTCATAAGGTCACTGAGACTCACCGCAGCAAAATCATGCATAAGAGGAGCTCCAAGCACTGCGGCGGCTGATACAAGGGCAGTTATTCCGGGGATTACTTCAATTTCTGTATCTGAATTATAAAGCTGTGCAGTCTGGAGCATAATTCCAGCCATACCGTATACACCGCTGTCACCGCTTGATACAAGAGCGACAGTTTTCCCTGATTCAGCCTCATCAAGAGCCATTTTACAGCGTTCCATTTCCTTCCTCATGGAAGATGAAATATAAATGAGATTAGGGAATACTTTTTTCAGCATATCAATATATGATTTATAGCCTATTACAATATCAGAATTTTTAACAGCTTCAGCCGCCTGATATGTCATAAATTCTTTTTTTCCAGTACCAAAACCAACTACATATATTTTTCCTTTTTTACTGTTCATTTTTTAATTCTCCTGTCTGACTGTGCCATTGAAAATGTTATCCCTGAATATTTTGTCTTGCCGCATATTATTTTTCCATATCCCGAAGCAATATAAGCTGTACTTTCCGCAACTGACGGGACTCCCGTTATTTTTTCCACAAATTCGGATTTTTCAAAGATATCGCCGCATTTCAGTATATCTGACTGTGAGATTATTTCAAGCTCATACCCGTATTTTCTGCAAAGAGAATTTATACAGCTTTCATTTTCTTTAAGGGCAATCGTTGCAATGCTTTTTACAGAAAGAGGACTTATATGATTTGATGAAAGAAAATTCATAAAGCATTGTTCATAATATAAAGGGTCAGTATTTTTTTTACAGCCTGTACCGATATATATTATTCTCGGTCTTAAATAAAGGATATGCGATACCGGATTTTCAACAGTCATTCCTGTATCAAGGATAACGCTTTCATTTCCTCTGTATTTTTCTGAAATGTTTATATTTTTATCAGATATATCAGTATCAAGATTTGTTACAAGGTCAATTTCTCCGCCGTCAACCAGACGTGAACTTATATATTTAAGCTCCTTTAAATTTTCAATTGCAATATCATTTTTAACTGCAAATTCATCAAATGCAATGACTCCTGCCCTGTCAGTAGCAGTAGTTATTACAGGAACAGCATTGATAATGCCTGCAAGCTTTTCTGCAAGCCTGTTAGCTCCTCCGATATGCCCTGAAAGAAGGCTTATAACAAATTCGCCGTTCTGGTCAATTACTATAACTGCGGGGTCATGGGATTTGTCTGAGATATATTCTGCAATCATTCTGACTGCAATTCCTGATGCCATAACAAACACAAGGGCATCATATTCATAAAATGCAGACTTTACATTCTCCTTTAAATTATCCTTTTCAAATATAAATCCGCCGTATGCTGACTGTAATTTTTCAGCAATTATTTTTGCTTTCGCTGTAAGCCAGAAATATGCTGTTTTCATATTATTCTGCACCTTGTCTGAATTCATGGGTAAAATTTCTGTCATAAAGCTTTGAGAGTTCATATTCATCGCCTAAGAAATTCCCTACTATAACAAGAGCAGTTTTTGTTATTCCTGCATTTTTAACTTTTTCAGAAATATTTTCAAGAGTACCTCTTATAATTTTCTGGTCTTTCCATGAAGCCTTGTAAACTACTGCCGCCGGCGTATCAGATGAGTATGAAGTAAGGAGTCTTTTTACAAGCTCATCTGTCATTTTAACAGACAGAAATATCACCATTGTTGAATGATGTGAAGCGAGAGATTCAATGCTTTCAGATTCAGGAACAGGAGTCCTGCCCTCCATTCGTGTAAGTATTACAGTCTGACTTACATCAGGCAGAGTATATTCCTTTTTAAGAGCCGCCGCTGCTGCAAGAAATGAGCTGACTCCGGGAATTACTTCATACTGTATATTATGCTTTTCAAGGATATCAAACTGTTCACGGACAGCACCATATATTGACGGGTCGCCTGTATGGACTCTTACAGCTTTAAGACCATTTTTTTCTGCATTTACAAGCACTTCAGCAACTTCTTCAAGAGTCATTGAAGCACTGTTGTAAATTTTTGCATCAGGCTTTGTATCATTGAATATCTCCTTGTTTACAAGCGAGCCTGCATATACTATAACATCAGCAGCATCAATAACACGCTTGCCTTTTATGGTAAGGAGTTCAGGGTCGCCTGCACCTGCACCAACAAAATAAATCATCTTTTTATCATCTCATTTCTTTAATTTTAACGCAAATCTGATGGTTATTTTCTGAAATTAAGATTCGTTTTGTAGGGGCGAACTGTGTTCGCCCGTTGCAGTTACCAGAAT